>JADJPF010000008.1 GCA_016713405.1 Blastocatellia bacterium | reverse complement strand
TGCTGGATGCTGAACACGTGAAAGTATCCCTACTTCGCGTTGGAAGTATTGCAGATCTTTTTCTTGGTCTACTAGAGAATCTGTTTTTAGATCTAAAATTTTAATAGCGTATTTTTGATTATTTTCAATATTTCTAGCAGAAAAGACTGTACCAAACCCGCCTTCACCAATAATTGTTTCTAACAAATATTTATTAGCAAGAGTTTGACCTAGAAGTTTACTACCTTTACGGCGTTTGGACATGAACACTCCAAAAACTTAAAAAATTTTTCTAGTAGTTGTTGCAGTTTTTTGCTTTAGATCTTAACATTTATCTGTCCCCGAAAAATAGTCTAACAACAAAAAACTATCTATAACTAATTAATTAAACCATAGTTATAAATAACAAACCATTAACCAAAAGTGCTGTTGTCTTCTTTTTAGGTGAAAGGGGGATTATGCGATCTAAAAGATCTTTATCTACCTATTTGTCCAGTGTTGTTCTGTTTTTTATTATAGTATTTATATGTAATATTAAAGCTGCTGCCCAACAAAATACTTTACTTACTATAGGTCAAGTGTTAACCATTCCTATTTCTTGCGTAAAGGAAAATTCCTTACCTATTCATTCTTATGAATTTGAGTTTTCTAAAGGTGAATATATAGAAATACTTTGTCAGCAACAAGGTAGCGATACCCGAATGAGCATAATTAGCCCTGAAGGAAAGAAGATTGCTATTGTTGATAGTTATAGTGGTGCTTATGGGCCAGAACTTTGGCGGGGAATAGCTGCTAACACAGGCAAATATAAGGTGTTAGTAGAAGTTCTTTCATCTCGTGGAGGAGATGCTAGTTATAAGATTTCTTTGCCTGTTAAACAGTCTCCAAACTTATCAGAGCGTAAACGCGCCCAAGCACAAGAACTTTATAGCCGCGCCTGGATTTTTAAGAATGGTACACAAAGAGATGCTGATGAGGCTTATTTTCTTTATGAACAGGCTACAACTTTGTATAGAGAAGCTGGAGATGGCTTAGGCGAAGCTCAATCTATAGCTAGTGCTGCTGCTTTAGGTATGCCTACTTTAACTAAACGTTTGCAAACAGACTTACACCGTTCAGCACTTGATGTCTATCGACGAATAAAGGAACCCAATGGAGAAGCTATAGCATTACATAACTTAGGTAATATTTACGCAGAAGATATGCGTTCTTCATTAGCAATTAGTTCTTATAAGCAGGCAATGAAATCTTATCAAGCAATTGGAGATTGGCAAGGCGAAGCCATAGCACTTAATAGTTTAGCAATGGTTTATTATCGAGTTAACTTGCCTCTAGATGCACTTGGTTATCTAAAGCAAGCTCTAAAGGTTTGTCAAAAAGGCTGTGATCGCAGTAAAGAAGCTTTGGTAATAAAACATATTGGCGAGCTTTATGAAGGAATGGGAGAAGAAAATCAAGCAGCAGAATATTATCGCCAGGCTCGTGAGATAGGAAAATAAAGCGAATTTTAAGGAAAAACTTTAGCAGGAAAAGTGATTTTATTGCATCTTTGCTAAATAAGTTGTTGTTAGAAATTACTTAATTTTTTGTGATAATCCAAGATAATGCTTGGTTAAGTTGCGTGTCAATTTTTGAAGCTTATAATTTATTTTATGAGTAGCACAAAAAAAAGTTTACCAGTCCTTTCATTAGAAACAAATACTTTAAAAACAGGTTTTACCAGCCGTAGCGCACCCATCGGGCCAAAACCACCTTGGCTAAAAATACGACTTAGCACAGCAGAAAACTTTCAGTCTGTCCGCCATATGGTAGAAGACTTAAGTTTACATACTGTTTGCCAAGAAGCTAGATGTCCTAATATCTTTGAGTGCTTTAGCAATCGTACTGCTACTTTTATGATTTTAGGGGATATTTGCACTCGTCATTGTGGTTTTTGTGCTGTTACAAAGGTGCACCACGTTTTGTTGATGAAGAAGAACCTAGACATGTAGCAGAAGCTGTAAAAAAACTTGGACTTCAACATGCTGTAATCACTTCAGTTAATCGGGATGATTTATCTGATGGCGGAGCAGGTCATTTTGTTGAAACAATAAATTGGGTAAAAGAACTAAATCCTGATTGTAAAGTAGAAGTGCTAATTCCAGATTTTCAAGGCAATTGGGCGGCATTAGATTTAGTAATGAAAGCTCGTCCTGATGTACTAAATCATAATACTGAAACAGTTTCTAGGCTTTATCGACGAGTAAGACCAGATGCTAATTATCAGCAAACAATGCAGTTAATCCAACAGGCTGGCACCTATCGTAGTAGTGAGTATCCTGTTTTAACTAAATCCGGCATTATGTGTGGTTTAGGGGAAACAATAGAAGAGCTACATACAGCTATGAAAGATTTACGGGCGATGGATTGCGATATTTTAACATTAGGGCAATACTTAAGACCTACTAAAAGCCATTTACCTGTAGAGCGTTTTTATACCCCAGAAGAATTTGCTGAACTAAAGCAAGTAGGCTTAGAGATGGGTTTTCGTTATGTCGAATCTGGCCCGTTAGTACGTAGTTCTTATCATGCACACCAACATCAACCAACAAATTAATTAATAGCTAAAAGAATCTACCTCGATATCTTTTAGCTATTAGTAATAACTTCATTTGTTATCACTTCTTTAACTGCAAATTTAAACTATTAATTATTGACGCAAAGAAAAACCGCGTGCTATCTTCATCAACCGGTTTGGCTTTGTCGGGAAAGGATTTTATGCGGCACGATGTCCAAGACTGGATTGCATTAAACCTTGTAAAAGGATTAGGTTCTCGTACTGCTTACCAAATGTTGCGACACTGGCAAAAACCAGGGGAAATTTTTAGAGCTAGTTATGAGGATTTATCAAGTTTTAAGCTAAAAGAAGAAATTATAGAAACTATTTTATCAGGAGAAACTTTTGCTCAAGCAGAAGCACATTGTCAAAAATTAGAAGCTATAGGTGCTATGGCAATAACTTTAGCAGATGAAAATTATCCATCGCTACTAAAAGAAATTGCTGACCCACCCTTAGTTTTATATGCAAAAGGGAATTTTGAGCTAGCTTTTTCTCAACCAACTATAGGAGTTATCGGTGCAAGACGAGCTTCAACTTATGGACAATATGCGGCAGAAATGTTAGCAGCAGAACTTGCTAGTAAAGGTATAACAATAGTTTCAGGCTTGGCGCGGGGTATAGACACTGCTGCACATCGTGCCGCAATTGAAGCTAAGGGACAAACCTTAGCTATAATGGGAAATGGAGTAGATCAAATTTACCCTAAAGAGAACAAGCAACTTGCCGTAGATGTAGAGTTATCAGGAGGTTTGCTGTCAGAATTACCTTTAGGTTCTCCTCCATTACCACAGAACTTTCCTTTCCGTAATCGTATTATTGCGGGTATGTGTTTTGGGGTTTTGGTGGTTGAAGCAGCAGAAAGATCAGGCTCTTTGATAACTGCACGTTTAGCGATGGAACAAAACCGAGAAGTGTTTGCTGTACCAGGTAATATTACTTCTGCTAACTCGTTTGGCCCAAACTATTTAATTAAAGACGGAGCTAAATTAGTTCAACATTGGCGGGATGTAGTTGAGGAGCTTCCCCTAGGCATAAAAGCTAAAATACTTGAGCAAAAAATAGAAGAAACAAATGTTCAAGCGGAATTATTTACGCCAACACCACTTTCTGAAAATGAACAGAAGCTTTACGATTTGATGAAATTAGACCAAACACGTCATATAGACGAGTTAGCCGCTAGTAGTGGCTTGGCACCGGGGCAACTTTTAAGTACATTGCTAGAACTAGAAATTAAAAACAAGATAAAACAATTACCAGGGAAAAATTTTATTAGATTAGGCTGAAAAATTAACCATTTTCGATTATACAGAGAGATTATGACAAAATTAGTTGTAGTTGAGTCACCTTCAAAAGCAAAAACTATTAATAAATATTTAGGCAAAGATTTTCGTGTAATGGCCTCAATTGGTCATATCAAAGACTTACCAGAAAAAAGCTTGGGAGTTGATGTGTCAAATGGTTTTGAACCTACTTATCAAGTTATCCCTGATTCTAAAAAAAGAAACAACAAAAAAATTGTTACTGACTTAAAATCGGCTGCTAAAGATGCAGAAGCTATCTATTTAGCGGCTGACCCTGATCGGGAAGGCGAGGCAATTTGTCAGCACTTAAAAGAGGAACTAACCACTCGTAACAATAAACCTGTTTATAGGGTGTTGTTTAACGAAATTACTAAAGATGCAATCATTGATGCTGTTAAGCATTCTGGACAAATAAACCCAAATAAAGTTGATGCTCAACAAGCTCGCCGGGTCTTAGATCGTTTGGTGGGCTATCAAGTTAGTCCGCTACTTTGTCGTAAAGTGGGCGGAAAGCTTTCTGCTGGTAGGGTGCAATCTGTAGCTCTTAGACTTGTAACAGAACGTGAACGTGAAATACTTAGCTTTAAGCCAACAGAATATTGGACAATTATTGCTAATCTAACTGCCAAAAAAGCACCTAATTTTGATGCTAAACTTTATAAAGTCTCTGAAAAACAAGTAAAAACAGGTGATTTTGATAAAGTAAAGAAAACAGAAGTTCATATAACTAATCAAGAACAAGCCCAAACAATAGTTGATGAAGCTACAAAGGAAAGTTTTATTGTTTCTGAAGTCACCACAAAAGAAAGAAAACGTAATCCTGTACCTCCTTTTATAACAAGTAAATTACAACAAGAAGCAGCACGTAAGCTGCATTTTCCAGTTAAAAAAACCATGCAAATAGCTCAAAAACTTTATGAAGGTATTGAGCTAGAAAATGGTGAAACAGTTGGTTTAATTACTTATATGCGTACGGACTCCACACGGGTTTCTGATACAGCACTAACAGAGGTACGCAGTTTTATCAATAAGCAATATGGGACAGATTATTTACCTAAAAAAGCTAATGTTTATGGTAATAAAAAAGGTTCTCAAGATGCACACGAAGCTATCCGTCCTACTTCTATCCAACGTACTCCAGATTCTTTAAGTAAAGTTTTATCCAAAGATGATTTGGCCCTTTATAAATTGATTTGGCAAAGATTTGTTGCTTCACAAATGACACCAGCAATTTATGATGAAACTACAGTTGATATTAATGCTGGGCCAAAATATGTTTTTCGCGCTAAAGGTATGGTGCTTAGATTTGATGGGTTTTTGGCTGTTTATGTTGAAGGTAAAGATGAAAAAGATGAAGAGGACGATCAACTAGCCTTACGCTTACCAAAAATGGATCAAGGCGATACACTTAAGCTTAATACAATTACTCCAGAGCAGAACTTTACTAAACCGCCAGCACGCTTTACAGAAGCAACACTAGTAAAAGCTTTAGAAGAAAAGGGAATTGGCCGGCCTTCTACTTATGCACAGATTCTTTCTGTAATTTTAGGTAGGGAATATGTAGAAAAAGTAGAAGGTAAATTTAAGCCTACAGAGCTAGGTTTAGTAGTAAATGATGTATTAGTGCAAAATTTCCAAGAGCTTTTTAATGTTAGCTATACAGCAGCAATGGAACAGCGACTAGATGAAATTGAGGAAGGCAACTTAAATTGGCGTAAAGCTTTAAGTGATTTTTATGGAAAATTTAGTGTTGATTTAGCTGCGGCAGAAAAAAATATTACTAGAGCTAAAGAAGGTGTTATTACTGATGAGGTTTGCACTAAATGTAGTAGCAAAATGTCTCTAAAATTAGGCCGCTTTGGAAGTTATCTTTCTTGTCTTAATCCTGAATGTAAAGCTACTAGGGATGCTGGGGCCAAGTCTGATAAAAGTAGTGAAGAAGGACAAAGCGTTAGTAATGAGCCATGTGAAAAATGTGGCAAAGAAATGGCATTAAAAAAGGACGTTGGGGACAATTTTACGCTTGTACAGGATATCCTGATTGTAAAAACACCCGTAAAATTGCTAGTGGTGCTGTAGAGAAAAAGCCAGATATTCCACTAGATGCACTTTGTCCAAAATGTAGTAAGAATCTTGTATTAAAACAAGGTCGTTATGGTGAATTTACAGCTTGCTCTAACTATCCAGAATGTAAATATATTAAACAAGAAACTACAGGTGTTAATTGTCCTGCTGTTGGATGTAGCGGTGAAATTTTGGTTAGAAAATCCAGAAAAGGACGTATCTTCTACGGCTGTAACCGCTATCCAGAATGTAAAAATGTTTACTGGGATAAACCTTTAAGTAATAGTTGTCCAAAATGTATTGCTACAGTTTTATTTGAGAAAATAACTAAAAAAGAAGGCCAAATAATTTATTGTGCTACTAAAGATTGTGGTTATCGTCAAATAATTAACTCGCCAGAGTCGCTAGCTTCTATCCAAGATGTTAGTGATAAAAAGACAGGTTCACAAATCCAGAAAGCTAGCTAAATAAATAACTTAAAGTAATGTTAAATTCCTACTATTTTTAATTAATAGTAGGAATTTGCTATTTTTGATAATAAGGGTCTAAATAATTTCTACTGCTCCAAGCCTCACGGCATGAAATTCTACTGCTGCCATATTTTTAGAAAATAATTCTTGTTTTTTACCATTTTTTTCAATTAAACAAAAAATCTCTGACACATCGCTTTGCTCAATATAAAATGGCTTACCATCAGGATTTCGATAAATATAAGGCGTTATTTGTGATGTATTAAGTCTTGCTTTTACCATTACCTTAAAATCTTTACATCTGGCCTTAATTTCAAGCTCTGGATAATTTATTCTAACTTTAGCAGATAGAACAGATAATAAAGATAAATCATAGTATAAATTATTATTATGAAGTATTTTAACTACTGTTATTTGAGGTAAGAAAGTTTTTACCTTAACAATAGCAATTTCTACTCCCCAACCTTCAAAGTCATTATCAAAGATTGGTGCAAATACCCAAAATAATTGTTCTATTCGCTCACTTCCCCAAATATGGGTTAGCACAGCACTAGCATTATTAAGTAAATATTCTTGATTTTTGTAAGTTATATTTCCGTTTACTTTAGCAAAAGGTGAACAAGCTACACTATGAGCTTTAACAAAATATTTAAGAAAAGAGTTTTTAATTAAATTTGGGGCATAATCAAAAGCTTCAAATTGATGTTGATAAAATAACTGCCAAGACAGGCTAAATTTATCACTAGCAATATTACCAGTAAGTTTATCTAAGCTTAGAGTTGCACTAGGATGTTGATAATGATCGCCTGACATAGAAATAGTATCAATAGAGAAACTCTTAGCTAAATAAGTATGGTTACTAGCGTTTTTAGTATCAAAAAATGAACCCCAAAGCACAAATTTTGGTTGAAGATTTAAGCTAGGATCAGGAAAAAAAGTAGTGTAACGTAACCAAAAAGCTTTTTGATTTACTGGATCAATGACAATGCTAAACCAGATTTCATAGCCAGGTTTTGGATAATTGGTTAAAAGTTGTATCTTAAATAAATCAGCACGACTCAAGTTCATATAAAAACAAACCTTATAAGTAAAGTAAGCTAGTTGATTAAGATAAATTTACTAAGAGCAAAGTTTTATTTTGTACGTAACAAAGCCCTAGCAATATGTCGGTATCTTTTCGTCGTTTACTTGACACTATATCGTAGCTTGTGCTAGGTTGCACTCTTTTATCTCACCTTAATTTTTATCATATGTTAGTGGAGGACGCTTTGAGCAATAAGAGAAATTTTTTGTTTACTTCTGAATCAGTTACTGAGGGGCATCCAGATAAGATTGCCGACCAAATTTCTGATGCCGTGTTAGATGAGGTTTTACGCAATGATCCAAAGGGACGGGTTGCTTGTGAAACCCTATTAGCTACAGGTTTAATTTTAGTGGCAGGTGAAATTACCACCAATGCCCAAATTGATTATGTTAAAGTTGCTCGTGATACCGTAGAAAAAGTTGGCTATACTCGTGCCAAGTATGGTTTTGATGCTCATACTTGTTCGGTTATTACTGCAATGAATCGTCAATCTCCTGATATTGCTCAAGGTGTAGACACAGGCGGCGCAGGTGATCAAGGTTTAATGTTTGGCTTTGCTTGTAATGAAACTCCAGAATTGATGCCATTGCCAATTATGTTAGCGCATCGTTTAACTAGAAGACTCTCAACTGTACGTAAAGAAGGTTTATTGGCTTATTTACGGCCTGATGGAAAATCTCAAGTAACAATACAATATCAGAATGGTAAGCCTGTCAGAGTAGATGCAGTAGTAGTTTCTACTCAGCATAGTGACTCAGTATCAAATGAAACCCTACGCACAGATATTACTGAGCATGTAATTAAGCCAGTAATTCACGAAGTTTCCCCAGAAATGATGGATAGTGCTACCAAATTATTAATTAATCCAACAGGACGTTTTGTAATAGGCGGCCCACAAGGTGACACAGGTTTAACAGGACGTAAGATTATTGTTGATACTTATGGTGGTTATGCTCCTCACGGAGGCGGTGCTTTTTCTGGTAAAGATCCAACAAAAGTAGACCGTTCAGCAACATATATGGCTCGTTATATTGCTAAAAATATCGTTTCAGCAGGACTAGCTGAAAAATGCCAAGTTCAATTGGCTTATGCAATAGGTGTTGCTGAACCTGTTTCAGTTTATGTTGAGACTTTTGGCACTGCAAAAGTAGATGAAGATTTGTTACCTGAATTAGTACGTTCCCACTTCCAACTTACTCCCAAAGGTATTATTGAGTCGTTAAATTTACAACGTCCAATTTATTGCCAGACTGCTGCTTATGGTCATTTTGGACGTACTGAACCAGAATTTTCCTGGGAACAAACTGACAAAGCCGAAAGCTTACGTAAAGATGCAAAAGTATAGATTAACTAAGAATAACTAAGGAGAAGTTTTTAATGACTAGTTCCACAGTCCCAAATTGTGATGTAGCCGATCTAAATTTAGCCCCTCAAGGCAAGACCCGTATTGAATGGGCTGCTAGAGAGATGCCTGTATTAGATTTAATTATGAAAAGATTTGCTGAAGAACGTCCGCTAGATGGTATTCGGCTAGTTGCTTGTTCTCATGTAACAACAGAAACAGCAAATTTAGCACGCGCTCTAAAAGCTGGTGGTGCAGATGCAGTGTTAATTGCTTCCAATCCTCTTTCAACTCAAGATGATGTTGCAGCCGCGCTAGTTGTTGAATATGGAATTCCTGTTTTTGCTCGCAAAGGTGAAGATGTAGAAACCTATCTGCGACACGTCAATATTGCACTAGATCATCAACCACAAATTATTATTGATGATGGTTGTGATGTTGTTGCTACATTAGTTAAAGAACGTAAAGATCAAGTGTCAAATATTATTGGTACTACTGAAGAAACCACTACAGGACTTCAACGCTTACGCGCGATGATTAAAAGCGGTGTAGTTAATTTTCCTGTTATTGGTGTTAATGATGCTCAAACCAAACATTTCTTTGATAACCGTTATGGTACAGGTCAATCAACTTTAGATGGTGTTGTACGTGCTACTAACATTTTGTTAGCTGGAAAAGTTATAGTAGTAGTTGGTTATGGTTGGTGTGGTAAAGGTGTAGCAATGCGTGCGCGTGGTATGGGTGCTAATGTGATTGTTACAGAAATTGACCCAATCAAAGCTGTAGAAGCGGTTATGGATGGTTTCCGTGTAATGCCTATTATGGAAGCTGCTCCTGTAGGAGATATTTTTATCACTGTAACAGGAAATCGCCATGTAATTGATACAGCACATTTTGCTAAGATGAAAGATGGCGCAATGGTCTGTAATTCTGGACACTTTGACCTAGAACTTAATTTAGTTGGGTTAGGTGAAATTTCTAAAGATCGTCGTCCATTACGTAATTTTGTTGAAGAATATACATTAAAGAGCAATGGACATCGCGTTATTGTTTTAGGCGAAGGCAGATTAATCAACCTGGCTGCTGCTGAAGGACATCCAGCATCAGTAATGGATATGAGTTTTGCTAATCAAGCTCTTTCTGTTGAGTATTTAATTAAAAATAAAGGCTCACTACCAGCAGGACTTCATAACTTGCCTAAAGAAGTAGATTTAGAAATTGCTAGCTTAAAACTAGATGCTATTGGAGTAAAACTAGATACTTTAACCCCAGAAATGGTTGAATATATTAATAGTTGGGAACACGGCACTTAATTTTAAGCCTTGGAAATTTTAAGTTAACTATATAGCAGGAAAAAGTTATATTTTTCCTGCTATATTTGTTTTTATAGGTCTGAAAAACGCAAATTACTATCACCTACAATATGAAAAGAGCCTCCAACCCTTGGATCTAGTGGAGCAAAACTAGCTAGTTTTCCAAGTCTTGCTGTTCCTTCTTTATCTAACTGGCGTTCCAACATACGGTTAATAAAGTCTTTAGTGTCGGTTCTTGCTTCTTCTAAAGTTCGATAATTTCCATCTGCCTTAGGTTTCATCCAAGTAGCAAGAAAAACTCGGAAAAACCTATCAGAAAATAGCCCAACAGTAATTGTTCTATATCCTAAGTAAGCTCGCTTAGGTGTGCTATTTGTTATTCCTAAAGCACTAGCAAAGCTTAATTCATCTACATTATCTTTAATGGTTTGACAACCTGTAACAATTACTAGGTTAGGAGAGCGTTTTTTTATTTTATAGCTTTCTGCTATATCTGTTACTGTGACAACTTCGCCACTAGCTACAACCCATTTATTAGGATTAGCATGTAGGCTTAAATAAACAACATTGCTGGTAAAAAATTTATCTAAAAAAGCCTGTTTTCCTGATGAAGTATCTATGGTTAGGTTATGATCCTTAAAAATGCCGTTTTGAAAGACTCCTTGATAATCGACATCATCCAAAATACTGACGGCATCTTTACCTTTTGCCATATAAACATTAAGTCTTTTAACATTTATGGCAGAGGAGGTAATTACTAACAAAATGAGTAAAAAGACGCTAATAATTAAATTTTTCATAATTACACCTCCAAAAAGTTTGCTTGTTTATGTCAAACGCAATAAATGTTCCAAGCTACTAACTACTTTTTGAAGGAAAAAGGCAATTAAGTTAATCCCCCTAAGTTGTTCTAAAATTTGCTACTAGCTCTTTTAATGATTCTATTCTACCTTCTTTAATTTGTATTCTTGGAGCTTGTTCTGCAAGGTTGGCTAGCTCAATACAAGCTAAATGGTAATGTTCAATAAAATCAAAATTTTTATCATTAGTCATTATTGAATGAAAGCGTGGATTCATATGACAAAATTCATAAACTAACTTTTCTGCGTAATCACCAATATAGTTTTTAACTGTTTCTCTATCAATATTTAAGGGACTCCTAAACGATTGTGTGCCGTAGATTGAGTGAAAAAGACCAGCTAAACAAATATTTTCTTCCAAACCTTGTTCTTTCAGCATTTTATAAATGTTAAAACAGTGGTTAAAGAAAGTATCTTTACTATGTTTTACATTTATGGTTAATTCTTGGAAAAAGTTTATAGCTTTTTCAGCTTGTGGCATATCTCTGTAGGTTTTTAAGGCTAAAACAACTCTTGGTTCTCTACAAATTCTTGATATACCTCTACCAACATGTTTTAATTTGCCGTTAAACTGCAAAAGTCTTCCATATTTTGGGAGTGTTGCATAAAGAACATCCATTTTATTATCAAAAATAACTGTTTCACCTGCCCAATCAGGGTGCCAATCAGGAGTTAAATAAAGTAGCGAGGTTTCTTGCATTTTATCTTTTAATTTAATTAATTCATTAGCTCTAGGGTCATCAATATGTATATAACCTTCTGTCCCTAATGTATATAAATTAAAATATGCTCTTACTAATTGCCTTTTGCCTGTGCGGATAGATATATTCTTCCAAACATCGTAAACAATTTGGTTTTCTTTAAATGTATCTGTTAATGAAAGGTCAATATCTTCTTCAACTTCACTTTTCTTGGTTGAAACTATAATGTGGTTGAAGTGGCCTTGATCATACTTTTTACTAGAGTTTGATTTCCAACCAAAACTATATTTAGCTTTTTTTGCATAGTTTGCTAGCGTGTCTAATTTCTCTTGATCTATTAAATCATCATAAACTTGAATGCTCATTAGAATTTGGATTTTCCTGACTGGTAAGAATTAATTAAATGCCACCTAAAATACCCAAAAGTTCTACTTTAATTCAAGGGAAATTAGAAGTAATTTTAAGTGTTGAAAGGATGCTAAATGTTTAGATTACTAGTTTTTGTGTTAGTTTTTCTACTTATTAGCTGTAATAGTAGCCAAAATTTTAAGCTGGAAAATCAAACATTAACAATTGCTGCTGCTGCTAATTTAGAAGCAGTGTTAAGAGAAATAGGAAAAGATTTTCAAGCTGAAACCAAGCTAAAACCTACTTTTAGTTTTGGTGCTACTGGAAATTTAGCTAAACAAATTGAAAACGGCGCACCTTTTGATTTATTTATGGCAGCAGATGTTAAAACAATAGATTTATTAATTGCAAAAGACCATGTAATTAATTCTAGTAAAAGATTTATGCACAAGGAAGATTAGTTTTGTATTACACTAATAGTATTACGGTTAATGACTTACTGGATTTAACTAAATCTGACTTTAAGCAAATAGCTATTGCTAGCCCAGAACTTGCACCTTATGGTTTAGCTGCAAAACAAGCTTTGCAAAACATAGGAATTTGGTCAAACATAGAGAAAAAAATTGTTTATGCAGAAAATGTTAATATGGCTTTGCAATATGCTAAAACAGGTAATGTTCAAGCTGCTTTTGTTGCACGTTCTTTGGTTGATGATAAAGATAAATACTTAATAGTAGATGAGAGCTTGCATTTTCCTTTAGATCAAGCATTGGCTGTTGTAACACGTAGTAAAAACAAAGAATTAGCAAAAAAATTCATTTTATTTTTAACTACTCAAAATCCAAAGCTCTGTTAGAAAAATTTGGCTATTCTATAGTAGAGCAGTAAAATTTCTAGTATTTTATTCTAGGTAAAAAAGTTAAGCTAAAAAATGTCAAAAAATATCAACAATCAGATTCAACTAAAACAAGTAGAAGTACATTCAATTAATGATAATGAATCTCGTGTTGAAGTAGAGCTTTGCTTAAATGAACGTAGCGAATTGGTGGAAAAAACAACTGCTACAGATCTTTCATCCCAGCTAATGACCATAGGGTTAGCTACTTTAGAATGTATTAAACTTCTGCTTTCCAGACCTTTAGAATGTCAAATAAACTATGTTAAACAAATATCAGGTAAGCAAAATACTCGTGATAGCATAGAAACCTTGGTTCGAGTAAGAGAAAACGGAAAAGAAATCTTACTTAATGGTAGTAGTTTAATCACAGATTCTATCTATAAGGCTACAGTTTTATCACTATTAAATGCTTTAGCTCGTTTGCTAGAAAAGATGACAGAATTACAACAACAACGTGAGCGTGTTGGCCGCACAGGTGCTTTAGTTATCCCAAATTTAATTAATGTGGGAACTGTAAGTATTAATGATGCCAATGAAAACACGCTATCTAACTCTAAAAATGTAAATGACTTATCTATGGATGAAGAATCCACAACAGATAAATTAGCTAATGTTATTCAAGCAAAAGAGCTTTTTATCCAAGCAGAAGCCTTAATTAGAAAAGGAAATTATACAGTTGCAAAACAGACACTAAAAGAAGCTATTAGTTTAGACAACACACAAGCTAACTATCATTGCCAACTAGGAATCTCACTAGCCAATCTTGGAGAAAATGAAGAAGCTGAAAAATTATTACTTAAAGCTACAGAAATAGATCCAAACTCGGCTATTTGTCAAACTGAACTAGGGCTTTTTTATAAGGAAATAGGAAGAATTGATAAAGCACAAATTTTACTTGAAAAGGCTGTTGAACTAGGTGCAGATGCTCGCGCTAAACGTGCTTTGGCTACAGTTAAAGAATTAATTTGTGTCTTTGATCCAGAAAAAGAAAAATTCCTTCAAGAAAAACAAGAACTTAAGACTATTACAGGTTCACTAAAAACTAAAAATAATCAAGATCCTAGTTTATTTTCAAAGGCAATTAACACAAAAACAATAGCTATTTTTTTTACTGCTATTTTAGTTCTTATTAGTGCAAGTATTGGAATAGTATATCTATATAATTACTTAGTTATTACTACAAGAAATCAAATTTCTGATGCTGATTTAGAAAATCCTAGATATAAAGCAATCAAAATTGTTAGTGATTTTCCATCTACTAAAAAAGGTTTAAGTGTTGGTGAACAAATAGAACAATATATAAAAGAGCAAAATATTAAGGAATATACCTGGGTAGCTGCACCAGATAAAACAGGACAATATATTGTAGTCGTAACTTTTAATAAAAATGGAAAAGAAGAAACGGCTATTTGGACAGTAGATTTAACTAAGAAAATTTGTAAAGCTGAAAGTGGGCTTGCAAAGCAATTTTCTGGTAGCTAAAAAGCAAAATAAACGGCTAACAAAATTGATAAATGGGCAAACAAGGAATAAAATCTACATATCAGGTATATATTTACTTAATCGAATGTCTAAGTAAATATCTATAGGTATTTGCAAATTAAACTTTAACCTTTTTAGCCTTAGCTAAAAGGCTAGAGGATTACTAATAATCTTTCCAACACTTATGGGTTAGCGTTATCCTATAAGACTTTTTCCTTATTAACTTAAGGAGAAAAGGAGGTGGTTATGAGATCCTCTAATTTAATAACGCGATCGCTTGTTTGTTTAGCGGTATTTATTTTGTTAATTACCACTATTGTTTTTCAACCAGTCCAGTCTAATTCTTTACCTCAAGAAAACCAAACAATAAACAGCCCTCTAGTATCAGACAATCCTAGAACGGGCAAGATTATTCCTAAAGTAGAAAATGAGAAAAAAGAATATGTTCTTGGTATGCCAATTTGGGATAATGGCGATTTTGATGGAATTGATGGATTAGTTTCAGAAGTAAATTCTTCTTATGGAGAATCACGCACAGCAGACGATTTTATCCTAAACAATACTGCAAAAATAAATTTTATCACAGTGCAAATGTACTCTAGTCTAAACCCACATCAAGCACAGCTAGAAATCTATAATGATATGGGTATGGATGCTCTAGGTCGTCCTATTAATGATTCACCTATAGCAACTTATCTTTCTACTAGCTTTACTCAAGTAGGAAGTGGTTATGGCTACCCAATAGTTGAATTTACTTTTGATACCCCAGGTTTAACTTTGCCAGCAGGTAAATATTGGGTTTGTCCAATGGGATTAGGTGCTATTGTTAGTTCCAAAAGAGCATTTTTTGCTACTACTGGTGATGGTAATATCCAACTAGAACCTGGTTATTTCAAATCACCTTTCCATAGCTATCCTAATTGGGGTATTCATCACACTGTAGTTTCGGACTTTGCTTTTAAGGTTTATGCTAGTAATACTGGTGTAGATCATTTAAGTGTTTATGCTGCTGATACCAAAAATAACCGAATCCAACGCTCTACAGATGATGGAGCAACTTGGCATATGATTGGTTATGGCCCTGGGTTAACAGCAGGTAAATTTAATGCTCCTCGTGGAGTTACTGCTAACTCTAATGACATGATTATTTTTGTTGCTGATACGATGAATAATCGAATCCAACGTTCTACTAATGGTGGAGTAAGTTGGCAAATAATTGCCCCTGCTGGAACAATAACTGGAAAAGTAAATCAACCTTATGGCCTAGCTTATGATGAAAATATGGATAGGCTCTATGTTGCAGATACGCTTAATAACCGTATCCAAGTAGCAATGGGAGCAGCTACAGCAACACCTGTATTTAATATTTTTGAAGGTGCAACAGCAGGTACTGCTATAGGTAAGTTTAATCAACCTGTTAGCGTTGCCGTTAGTGCAGATTCTAATAGTATTTACGTTAGTGATACTAGTAATAACCGTATCCAAGTTTACAATATTGCAGAAGGTACTTGGTCAATTTTTGCAGGTGCAACGGCTGGTACTGCGGTTGGTAAAGTAAATCAACCTCATGGAATCTATGTAGATAATATAGGAAGAGTTTATGTAGCAGACCATGCTAACAATCGGATTCAAATGATAAGCACAATGCCAGAAAAATTCTTAAATGGAAATAGCGGATGGACAGTATTTATGGGGCCAGGTACAGCAATTGGTACAGTTAACAAACCTTGTGGTGTTGTATATTCTGCTTCTGGTAATGTTTTTGTTGGAGATACTTTTAATAATCGAGTTCAAAAGAAGAACTTAGAGACAGATGTAGTTACTATTGTTGGAGGCCCTGGGCTACCTATGGGCTATTTCTATCAACCAACTGGTATACGTTAACTTTATTGCTAGTAATTAATTTGTAGTTTCTAAAAGTGGAGGAAGTCGTCTTCCTCCACTTTTAACAATTAGTACCAAGTTTAGGTCTTGGTAACTTGCTAGAAAAATTTTTCTTTCTTAAAATCCTGCTTATTAATTTTCTATAACAAATCAATTACATATTTTTAGGAGGACATTCATGGTTGCTAGCGCAGAGACTTTTCAATTTCAGGCAGAGACAAAACAGCTTCTTGACCTGGTGATCAACTCACTTTATACGCACAAGGAGATATTTCTGCGGGAGTTGATCTCTAACGCTTCAGATGCCATAGATAAATTGCGTTTTGAAGCATTAACCAAGCCTGAATTATTAGAAGATGGTAGCCAATTTGAAATTCGACTTGAGTCAGATAAACAAAATCGTACCTTAACTATTTCTGATAATGGTATAGGGATGAGTCGGGACGAGGTAATTGCTAATATTGGTACAATTGCTAGGTCTGGGACTAAGGAATTTCGGGAAAAATTAAAAAATGCTAGCTCAGATAATGGGCTTGCAGAATTAATTGGGCAATTTGGGGTTGGTTTTTATTCTGCTTTTATGGCAGCAGATAAAGTTACTTTAGTCACTCGCCGGGCAGGAGAAAAAGAAGCTACTCTTTGGGAGTCTGTAGGCGATGGTCAATATACTCTAACAACAGCAGAACGTAGCAAACGTGGAACTAGCATCACCCTTCATCTTAAAGCTGTAGACAGCGAAGCAGGAATTGAAGATTACACTGACACTTGGACACTTTCCAACATTGTAAAACGATACTCAGACTTTGTTGCTTATCCAATCGTTACTAGAGAAGAACGCGAAGAAGTAGAACGAGATGAAGACGGCAATCCCAAAAAAGATGGTAAAAAAGAAACTGTAATTGAGGATAAAACCCTTAATTCAATGAAGCCAATTTGGACACGTCCACAATCAGAAGTAACAGAAAGCGAATATGCAGAGTTTTATAAACATATTTCTCATGATTGGCAAGAACCTCTAAAAAATATTTCTCTACGTGCTGAAGGTAGAATTGAGTATCAAGCCTTGTTATTTATTCCATCTAAAGCACCTTTTGACTTGTATTATCACGGTTCAGAATGGGGGCTTAGACTTTATGCTAAGCGTATTCTAATTATGGAGAAATGCGAAGAACTAATCCCAAGATATCTAAGATTTATCAAGGGAATTGTAGATTCTGCTGATCTACCACTAAATATTTCCCGTCAAACCTTGCAGCAAGACCGCCATATTACCCAAATTCGTAAATGGTTGGCTAAAAAAGTTTTAGATACCCTTAAAGAAATGCAGGAAAAAGATGAGGAAAAATATCTACAAATTTGGAAGGAATTTGGCTCTTCCATCAAAGAAGGTATTAGCAGCGACTTTGAAAATAAAGACAAAGTTGTTTCTCTAGTGCTTTTTGAGTCTTCAAATGACAAAGACAAACTTACTTCCTTAAAAGATTATGTTTCACGTATGAAAGAAGACCAAAAGGAAATTTTCTATTTAACTGGGGAGTCTCGAACTGTAGTAGAAAATTCACCACACCTTGAAGCTTTTCGTGAAAAAGGCTATGAAGTGCTTTATCTAGTTGATACTGTTGATGAACTGGTTGCTGATTCACTACATGAGTTTGAAGGTAAAGCATTAAAATCTATTGGTAAAGGTACTATAGAACTTGGTAGCGAGGAAGAAAAGCAAAAAGCTAAACAAGAGATAGAAGAAAAGCAAAAGCAAAGTGCTAACTTGCTAGAATTTATCCAAAAGAAACTTGGTGAAGATATTAAAGAAGTTCGTCTGTCCAATCGTTTGACCTCTTCACCAGTTTGTTTAGTTGGTGCTGAACAAGACTATAGCCCACAACTTGAACGGTTGTTGCGCCAAGCTAAAAATATGCCTAAACAAAAGCGGATTATGGAATTAAACCCTAAACACGATATCTTTAATAAAATGCAAGAAAGATATGAAAAAGACAAAGAAGACCCACTTCTTGGGGATTATTCAGAGCTATTACTAGGTTACGCACTTTTAGCAGAAGGTTCAGAACTTCCCAACCCATCACGCTTTAATCAATTAGTTGTTAGTCTAATGACAAAAAACCTGTAAAAGTAAAAAAAATAGCCAATAGTTTTTATACTATTGGCTATTAGATAAATGCTCTTAGGATATTTGCGAAATATAACGGAAAAATTAGAAGGATTTTTACTCACTCATAACAAAATACATAACAATACATTAAACTTTAACGTCTATCTTTATTACGATAGATAATATAACCAACCCCAGCACCGGCACCAGCACCAATTAAAGCACCTTTTTTACCACCAATTACCGCACCGCCTACTGCCCCGATAGCAGACCCAACAATTAAATGTTTTGTTCTACTAGGTCGGTTTTCCCGATAATCTCTATCATCATAGTCATAATCTCGGTAATCTCTGTTGTCATAGCGTCGGTTATCACGACTATTTCGGTCATTTCTATAATCTCTATCACGATCTCGATAATCATCATTATTGTAATAATTAGTAACTGTGTTTGGTTGGCAACGGGCTTGTCTACGTCGAGTTTGGGCAAATGTGTCTGTAGATAAAACTAGTAGCATAAATAAAGCTATAAGACTGGTAACAAATTGGTGTTTAGTAATTGATTTCATTGTACTTACTCCTTTGGGTTGGATGTTATTGGTAATAGCATTTGGCGTGCCAAAGATAAATTAAATTTTGGACAAAGTTTTTTTTCTTGTTACTTGTTTAGCTGTAACAGCTTATTTTTCTTATGGTTGCTAAAGGCAAGACAAGATCAGCCAAACTTTCAACCTAGATAGTATGAAAGCTAAACGATATGGTGTAGAAGTTTTGCTAGCTTGCTTGTGAAAGACAACTTTCCGATTTAGAATTGCCAGGTTAAACAAATACAAATCATAAAAAGAAAATTTTGGAGGCTAATTTTAATGTCAACAGTTAAAGCGGACGTTTGGAAAGAACTAAACTGGCGAGGATTAATCTATCAATCAACAGAGCGCGAATTAGGCGAAATGATGAATAAAGAGCAATTTACTTGCTATTGTGGATTTGACCCTACAGGAGATTCTTTGCATGCTGGAAATCTTGTTCCGCTTTTAGGACTAGCTAGAATGCAACGCGCTGGACATCGTCCAATTGCCGTTGCTGGTGGCGCAACGGGTTTGGTTGGCGACCCTAGCGGCAAAAGCGACGAACGAAATTTACTTTCACGAGAAATTTTAGCTTCTAATGTTGCTGCTATTCGTAAACAACTAGAACATTTTCTTGATTTTACTCCTGGCAACTATTCAGCTAGACTTGTTGATAACGCCGAATGGCTAGACGGCTTTAATCTCCTAGATTTTTTACGTGATGTTGGTAAACACTTTACTATCAATGAAATGATGTCTAAAGATTCTGTGCGTAATAGAATGGAACAAGGCATTTCTTATACAGAATTTTCCTATATGTTGCTTCAAGGCTATGATTTTCTACATTTATTTAGAAAATATAATTGTAGCCTGCAAATAGGAGGAAGTGATCAATGGGGTAATATACTAGCAGGAATGGAACTAGTCCGACGAGTTGAGCATAAGAGTGCTTACGGACTTACATTTCCTTTAATTACTAATGCTGATGGTCAAAAATTCGGTAAAACTGCTAGTGGGACAAGATGTTGGTTAGATCCAAATAGAACTAGTCCTTATAAATTTTATCAATTTTTTATCCAAGTTGATGATCGTGACGTGATTAAATTTTTACGCTATTTTACTTTCTTAACCGAAGAAGAAATTAATGATTTAGCTACAAAACTAGCAGAACAGCCAGAAAAGCGTGAGGCACAAAAGGCTTTAGCAAGTGCTTTAACAGAGTTAGTGCATAGCAAAACGGAACTTGAACGCGCCGAAGCTGCTTCACAAGCTCTATTTGGTGGAGATTTAGCTAGTTTAGACAAACGAACTTTATTAGAAGTATTTGAAGAAGCCCCATCAACAGAACTTCCCAAAGAATACTTTACAACAGGCCGGCTCCTTGTAGATGCTTTGGTAGATGCAAAAATAGAGTCATCCAAGGCCGCAGCACGTCAAAGCATTCAAGGTGGAGGAATTTACTTAAATAATACTCGAATTACCAATGTTAAAGAGCAGTTATCAGAAAATAGCTTAATGCATGGAGCATATCTAGTAGTGCGACGAGGAAAGCGAAATTATTATCTAATTAAGGTAAAAGAATAGTATTTACTGAGCCTTTTTTACTAATGTAAGCTTGCCTCCATGCTGTAATTTATAAGTATCTCCGCACCAAATAACCTTGTTGCTAAGAAAACTTGTTACCCAGATGATAAAACTTAAAATATCTCTAATGGGTAACAAGTAGAAGTATTTTCTTAAAATGTCATCTTGATATTTTCTAATGCCAATATACCAAGCAGCTAAAAATCTAGCTAGCAGAGCAAATATTACTGCAACCCAAGTTAACAAAGATAATGGAGCAACTAGTATTAACAAGATTGAAAGCATTGTTGAAAAAGTGAATAGCAACCCAATATAACCTAAAGGGCGGCGGAATTTAGTGCTACGCGCCCAGCGTAGTTGGTGTAAAAACATATCCCAAAACTTGTAGTCAGGAATATTTATTTTGACTAAGTAAGGTGAAAGATAAACTTGATAACCAAGGCTTGCTGTTAAATTACCTAGTAAAAAGTCATCGCCTAAACGGTTAGCAATAGCTTCAAATCCTCCAAATTCTGTTAAAACAGATTTTCTAGTAGCTATAGAAGGGCCAAAGGCAAATTTAACCCCATCAAGCTGACGGGCCGTTAGCACTCCTAAAGCAAATTCTCCCATCAATGCAATTGCTTCCATTAATGCAGAAAAATTATTAGCGTGAGTTGCTGAATATAAAGAAGTTACCAAACCAATTCGTTCGTCTGATAATGGAAAAATTATTGTTCTTAGGTAATCTGGATTAGCATAAACATCGCTATCACTAATTACTAACGTGTCATAAGTAGCAACCAACAATATATTAGCTAAATTGCTGACTTTAGCACTAGTTCCAATGCGGCGACTATTAATTACTAGTTTAATATCTTTGTTAGGAAACTCTATTTGTAATTTTTTAACAAGCTCTATTGCAGGATCTTTTTCATCTAAAACACCAAAAATAATTTCATACTGAAAGTAATCTTGTTGGCAAAAGCTAGCCAAACATTGGTAAGTTTGGTTATCTCCTCCCCGCAAAGGTTTTAGTACGCTTATAGGTGGAGTAAATTCTAAGGTAGGCTTAGTAGTTTTTTGAAAGAATAACCATCCACAATAAAGACTTAGTAAATGGTAAATTCCAGATGCTATTACTAATAAAAATAGTAGCCAAAATAAAATAAATAAAACTAGATTCATGGCTTTACTATTATCTTAGTAAAGTAGTAATAATCAAGGTATTATTGCTAGTAAAAGTAACTTTTGAGCAACAATTAATTGCTCAAGAGTTAAAATAAAAATAGCCTAGTGACTTCTCACTAGGCTACAATTACTTAATTTATCTACAACTTATTTAGCTATTAAGGAAACATCATCTACTCGAAACTTGGTTGGATTTTTAGAGTCATTTTCAACCACAAATACTAGAGCAATATCACGGCCAGCATATTTTGAAAGGTCTGCTGTTGTTTCTATATAGTTACTGCTACTATCGGCATTAGTATAAAATGCTAGCACTTCTACGTATTCTTCTAGGTCATAGTCATAGATTGCTACAATAAATTCGTCTTTTTCAGCAGAAGTTTTTTCTTTTGTAGAGATATTTACCCAAAAACTTAACTCAGCTTCGGAAGCACTGCTTGGGATTAAAAGATTTTGGTACATTATGCCAGAAGCTTTATTTTCAATTCCTAGTAAGGCGTAAGCTTCGCCGCTATGAGGAGTTCCAACATAAACATCACCAATATTGTCAGTAAATACCCAAGGTTCACTACCTGTTTCAAAACCGCTATTGCGGATTAATTCTTGGCTAGTGGCTGTTGTGGCAGGGATGTTAAGAAGTAATGTTGTAGTGTTTGGGCCTGGGTTTGATGTACGAGCAACCGCACTGCTAATAAGGGCTTGTGCAACTTGCTGTGGGGAAGCTGTAGGATTATTTTGTAGGTAAAGAGCCGCAACACCGGCAACGTGTGGGGCTGCCATAGAAGTACCAGAAAGAACTTCTGTTGCAAAATCGCCTGTAAATGCAGTGGAAATAACATTAAGGCCTGGAGCAAATATATCTACAACATCACCAAAATTAGAAAACCCAGTAGCAAAATCGTTTTGGTCTGATGCGCCAACTGTAATAGCTTCACGTACCCTAGAAGGAGAATAATTTATTGCATTATCATTTTCATTTCCTGCAGAAAGGCAATAAGTTACACCTGCTGCAATTGAGCGTCTTACAGCATCATCTGTTGCTTGGCTGGTGCTACCACCTAAACTCATATTTGCTACTGCGGGTTTGATATGATTACGAGTCACCCAATCAATGCCTTCTATTACATCAGCACTTGAGCCTGAACCTTTTTCACAGTTTAGACCTAGTACACGTACTGAATAGATGTTGGCGTTTTTAGCTACTCCATAAGTTGTACTCGCTGCTGTGCCTGCTACGTGAGTTCCATGACCATTGCAATCTATTCCATTTCCTCCTGAAGTATCAAAAACACCTTTGACACGACTGCCAAAGTCGTTATGGGTTGGGCGAATGCCAGTATCAAGTATATAAATATTTACTCCTGTTCCAGAACTGTTATAAGTATAAGTGTTGTTTAATGGTAAATTGGGCTGATCAATGCGATCTAAACCCCAAGGAGGGCTAAATTGTGTGTCAGAAGTAAAAACCATTCCGTCTTCTTCAATATATTTAACTCTAGGATCATTGCTTAAGATTTCAGCTTGTTCTGATCTAAGTTTAAGAGAAAAACCTTTGACTGTGCTTGTGTAGGTGTGAGTTATTTCACCAGAATATTTTTGAGCTATTTCTGTTGCAGTGTCTTCAACTGCTATGTCTTCAAGAAGTTGGATAGATTTGCGGGAATTTGTAGAAGTGTTAGAGGCGTTAAATTTAGCTTTTCTTTCTATAACTTCATCATTTAATACTACTATGTAGCTGTTTTGGATAGGGTTTTTAGCTTTTCTGATTTTGCTACTAAAAGCTTTTGTTGTGGTTGTTGGACTAGAAAATAGACTTAAAAATAATATACTAACCATTGTTAGTAGGAAAAATGCTTTAATAGATTTAACAGAACCTTTATTCATAAAATAATCTCCTTAAAATAATTAATTTTTGGTTTTGCTTTTGTATGGCTTTATGGCAAAACTTATGCCGATGAAATATATAAGATGTAGATTGACGCTTATAACAGCCTGTTTTTATAAGGAGATACAAGGATACTGTTTAAAATTGTTAATACGTAGTTTAACTAGTAGCTTATGCCAAATATGGCAAGTTATTTATTGAAGTGTTTGCCACAACTGGCAGGAGAGTTTTTAGAATATTTGCCGAAATTGTCATATGACTGAGATAGGGGAAGTATTTATTAGGAATTAGTTATTAATCATTTAGTAGGTTTTTTGCTAACTTATCAAATTCTGGTTGATGTTCTTTTTTATAAAAACCTCTAATAGTTTTTAGCATATCAACAAGATGAATGCGTTTGTCTAAATCATCTATTTTAGAAATTTCTTCGACTAGTAATTCTACTGCTCTAAAATCAACCGCTTGAGCAAAATCACGAAATAGCCAAAATAATTTTTGTTCTGCAAGCTTTTTAGGGGTAACAAGTTCGGAAGCATAATCACCTATATAAAACCCTTGGTCATAACATTTTTCAGGAATATAAAATTGATGCTCACACTCAGCAATCACCAATACTAAAAATTTTACTCCTGAATGTTTTAATTTATGTAATGTGTGGGAAACTAATTGAGAAATAGATGTGTAAGTAGAGCCATCGTCAAAATAATCTTTGCATGTAGACATTAATTGATATAAATCAGTTAAAACTATTTCAGTAAGATCTTTATCGTCAATGTTTAGAACAATAGTTTCAAGATCTTTAATAGTTTTTGCTTTTTGCTCTGCTGAAGCAGTAGGTAGTGATGCTAGTAATTGATTGACAGAATTACTCATAACTTTTTGCTTAAGCTTGCTAGATTCGCTTAAATCCTTTCTCAATATCTCTCATAGAAAAACGTAAGATTATAGGTCGTCCATGTGGGCAGTTCGTTGGACAATCGGTTTTCATTAACTCGTCAATCAGCCACTGCATTTTTTCTATGGTCAACTGCATATTAACTTTAATTGCTGCATGACAGGCAATGCTAGCTGCAATTTCACGTTGAAAATACTCTAAAGATATGTTACGACGTTCTTTTTCTACAGTACTAAGTAATTCTAAGATTAGTTTTCGAGCGTTGGATGAAGACAAAAGCACAGGGACAGCTTTAATTGCAATTGTACGACCTGAAAGCGGCATTAAATCAAATCCGCTAGTTTCAAACTCCTTTTCTAGCATTTCAAAGGCAGAATATTGAGCAGGGCTAAGATCCATAGTTTCAGGTATTAACATTTCCTGGACTTCTAAATTACGCTCTAAAATTCGTGACAAATGTATCTCAAATAAAATTCTTTCATGTGCAACATGCTGATCAATTAGTAGCAAACCTTCTTTATCAATGGCTACAATATAACTATTATGTAATTGTCCTAGGATTTTAATAGCTTTAGTGCTAGGAAGTTCTTCTGTTTGACTAATTTGATAGCTACAAGCAGGAGAAGCAAGTATTTCTAAAAGATTATGGTTATCTTTTAATGTAGGAGTTGCTATTTCTGTTTTTTTGACTTCAATATTGTTAGTTTTAGAGAATTCTTGTCGTTTTTCAGATTCGCTTGTGAAATCTAAGTCAAACTGAGGGTTGCTAACTGTTTTAGTTGAAGCTGTTTCAAAAGGATCCTCTACATCAGGTAAATCAAAAATTGTTGATTCTGTTGGAGCTATTTCAATTTCAGGTGCTTCAACAGGTTTGGTAATAGGTTTATTTTGTAAAATTTCAGGAGTCTTAATTTCAGGTAATTTAGTAGCAATATTTTGTTGTTTTATAGGAAAACTAGCAAAAGGCTTAGTTCGGGAAAAAGCTGCACGAATAGCCGATGCAACGCTTTCACTTACAACATAAGGACGACGAAAACGAACTTCAGTTTTTGCTGGATGGACATTTACATCTACTTCCTCGCTTGCTATATCGATCATCAACATTACAACTGGATAACTGCCAGGTGGGATAACATTTTTATAAGCATCACTTATAGCTTTTGTTAGGACTCTATCTTTAACAAACCGCCCATTAACAAATAAATATTGTGAATCACGCGATGCACGTTGCTCTTGAGGTTTAGAGACAAAACCATGTAGGGAAATTTCGCCTCGCTCTTGAACTTCCATTAAATTTTCTATAAATTCTGAGCCAAACAGTTGATAAGCTCTTTCTCTAAGAGTTTCTACTTTAGATGTTGCTATTACTTCTCGTCCATTTTGCCATAAATTAAAGCTAATTTGAGGGTTAGCTAAAGCATAATTTGTTATTAAATTAGAGATATGGAAATTTTCTGTAGTGTCGCTTTTTAGAAATTTTCGTCTAGCAGGAACATTAAAAAACAGGTCTTTAATCTCAAATTCTGTTCCACCTGGCCAAGCTAAATCATTGACAGCTAAAATCCGTCCGCCTTCAATCTCTATTTCTGTTCCTTCAAGTTCTGCTGTAGTTTTAGTACGGAGGCTAACTTTTGCTACAGATGCAATTGATGGTAGGGCTTCGCCTCGAAAACCTAAAGTTTTAATTTGCTCTAAATCATCAATATTACGTAATTTGCTGGTAGCATGTCGCTCAAATGCTAGCATTGCATCTTCGCGCAACATTCCTTCGCCGTTGTCTATTATTCTAATTAGGGTTTTACCACCAGCTTGAGTCTCTATTTTTACTTGAGTTGAGCCAGCATCTAAAGAATTTTCCAGTAGTTCTTTTACTACTGACGCTGGACGTTCTACAACTTCGCCAGCAGCAATTTTATTAGCAATAATATCTGGTAAAACTTGGATTTTAGCCATAATTAATTTTATTTAGGTTATTTAATCTTAATGAGGATTAACACTTGTTCGTGCTGCAAGTTCATGTGATGGACTATAATGCCCACAAAAATAGTACCAACGAATTAATGCTAACTCTGCAAAGGCTAGTAGACCTCTAGCCATACTTACTTTTGTTCCTTCGACATCAGCCCAAACAACAGGTAATTCTAAACACCTTAAGCCATGTTTTTGAGCAATAAAAAGCAATTCAACATCAAAACCAAATCCGTAAATTCTTTGTTTTTCAAAGATCCAACGTGTCCGGCTGCGGTTAAACGCCTTAAAACCGCATTGAGTATCTTGGAAAGGTAGCCCCATTAGCAACTTCATCAAAAAATTAAATGTTCGTCCTGCGGTTTCTCTGAGTGTTGATTGATGGATAGTAATGTTTGATTGAGGTAAGGCGCGAGAACCAAAAACAACATCTGCTACACCTTTGCTGATAGGCTCAATTAGTCGGTCTAGTTCAGTAATTGGAGCCGAAAGATCTGCGTCAGTAAAAAGCATTATTTCTCCAGTTGCTTCAAGCATCCCATTGCGAATACTATAACCTTTGCCACAATTGCCGGGATTTTTAATAACTCGTAGGTCAATACCTTGGCTTTGAAATTTTACAATATATTGACTAGCTAACTCTACGGTTTTATCTAGCGAGCCATCATCTACAATTAATAATTCTATAGAGTAATTTTTAGTTGCCAAAAAGTCAGCAATTTTGTCTAGGCTTTTTCCTAGCCGCTTTTCTTCATTGTAAGCAGGAATAATTATTGATAAAAATTTGTTTGACACAACTGTTTGCTTTCTTAGTTATTAAAAAAAGTAAATATAACATAGACAAGTTAGCTTTTCATAAGCCTTTTAAGGTGAATAGAGAAATAGATGAATCTACTTAGCGATAAACTAAATACTTTGCCTCAAAGTCCTGGTTGTTATCTACATAAAGACAGTAAAAACAATATTATTTATATTGGTAAAGCAAAAAATCTGCGTCATCGTGTCCGCCAATATTTTCAAACTTCCCGCCCGCTAGATGCTAAGACTAGTGAACTAGTTTCCAGAATTGTTGATTTTGAATATATTGTTACAGATACTGAGTTAGAAGCCTTAATTTTGGAAAGCAATTTGATTAAAGCCCATCGTCCACGCTATAACGTTTTGCTAAAAGATGATAAGCAGTATCCACACTTAAAACTTACGCTTAATGAAGCTTTTCCTAGAGTATTAAAGACTAGGCGAATAACTCAAGATGGCTCATTTTATCACGGGCCTTATTTGCCTGCATCCTTAGCTGATAGCACACTTAAGCTAATTAATCAGATTTTTCAGTTGCGGACTTGTGATATAGAAATTGATGGAAAAAGAGAGCGTCCATGTTTGGAATACCACATTAAACGGTGTTTAGGCCCTTGTGTTGCTAGTCTTTGCACTAAAACAGACTACAAAGAAGCTGTAAAAGACGTAAAGCTATTTTTTGAGAATAAAAATCAGGATTTGTTAAAAAGCCTAGAAAACCGAATGTTGGAAGCTTCTGAGGATATGCGCTTTGAACAAGCTGCTAAATATCGGGATCAAATACATTTAGTAAAACGTCTAGGTGAGCAGCAAAAAGTTATGCAATCTCACGGAGCAGATATAGACATTTTTGGGTACTATCGGGAAAATTCCCGTGCTGCCCTACAGCTTTTTACAATGAGAGAAGGAAAAATAATTGGCCGACGGGAATTTTTTTGGGAAGATTTAACCGAGCCTTTTGATGCTAGTCAATTTATAGGTCAAGCACTTAAACAGTATTATTCTTTAGGCAACTATGTCCCACAAGAAATTTATATCCCAATAGATTTTGAAGATCGTCAGCTTTTAGAAGAATATTTAACAAATAGCCGACAAACCAAAGTAAAAATAGTTGACCCACAAAAGGGAATAAAACGCGACTTAATCGACCTAGTAGAAAAAAATGCTAAACATTCCTTTGAGCAACGTTTTAGAGTGCTAAAACCAGACATGAAAATAGTTTTAAGCGAGCTACAAGATATATTAGAGTTACCAAATTTTCCTGAAAGAATAGAATCTTTTGATATTTCAAACTTTCAAGGTGCGGAAAATGTTGCTGCTATGGTGGTTTGTGATAACGGCGTTATGAATAAGAGTGAGTATAGAAAGTTTAAGATTAAATCTGTCACAGGTGCTAATGATTTTGCTTCAATGTATGAAGCTGTATCACGCCGCTATAGCCGATTATTAGAGGAAAAAAAGCAACTTCCCAGTATAGTTTTAATTGATGGCGGTAAGGGTCAGTTAAGTGCGGCTGCTAGAGCTTTATCACTTATTGGACTAGAGGCTTTGCCCACAGTAGCGATTGCTAAACGTGAAGAGATTTTATTTGTTAAAGGACGTGAAAATGAGCCTATTATTTTAGATAAACGCTCTCCTGTTCTTCACCTTATTCAAATGGTTAGGGATGAAACACATCGCTTTGTAGTAACTTATCATCGTAAACGCCGAGAAATGAGAGATTTTACTTCAGAATTAACAGAAATTCCTGGTGTAGGGAAAAAGTTAAAAGAGCGTTTATTAAGGAATTTTGGCTCACTAAAAAGGGTTTCTGAGGCTAGCCAACAAGAGTTAACTCCATTTGTTGGCACTAAATTAGCAGAAAAAATTATTACTCATTTTGCCAACTTAAATAAAAAGACTGAATAATTAATTGACCTAACTTGTTGCTAACAAATCTCTTTTATGAATCTATATCTGTTTTAACACCGTCTTTATTTACACTATATAGATTATTATTTATATTTTCCTGCTTATTATTTTTTATTTTGCTTAATGAATTAATAATCTGATCAAAATCAACGGGTTTGCTAATGTAATCATCCATTCCAGCGGCTAAACATTGCTCTTTATCTGCGTCCATTGCTCCAGCCGTCATAGCAATAATTTTTGGCCGATTTGGAGTTGAATAAATTTTATGGATTTCTTTAGTAGCTGTTAAACCGTCCATTTCTGGCATCTGAACATCCATTAAAATTACATCATATTGTTGATGTTTTAATTGGCTTAACACTTCTAAACCATTAATTGCTGTATCTGCCTTATAACCTAAAGCATTTAACAACTTTAGAGCTACTTTTTGATTAATTAAATTATCATCTGCCAGTAATATTTTTAGCGGTAAGCTATTGGCTAGCTTAGGTATTTCATTGGGTTTAGTTTTCTTTTTTTCTTCAGCAATATCTACAACCTCAAGCAAAATAGTAAAGTGAAATTCTGAGCCTTTATCTAATTCACTTTTTAACCAAATATGTCCGCCCATTAATTCACAAAGTTTTTTGCTAATACTTAGACCTAAACCAGTTCCTCCATATTTGCGAGTCGTTGAGCCATCACCCTGAGTAAATGGCTGAAATAATTTGGCTTGTTGTGCTGGGCTTATACCAATACCTGTATCTTTAATTTGAAAATAAACTTCGTGTCTTTTTTCATCTATTTGTTTGCTGCTAACTAATAAAATAATTTCACCTTCATTAGTAAATTTAATTGAGTTACCTATTAAGTTAATTAAAATTTGCTTTAATCTAGTAAAATCTCCTCTCACATAAGTTATAGTATTATCAGTAGTTATAGAGTTTAACTTTAGACCTTTTTCTAATGCTTGTGGTTTTAATAAAGCTATTACTTGCTCAACGGTTTCCAAAAGATTAAAAGCTACTTTGTTCAATTCTAGTTTTCCTGACTCAATTTTAGAAAAGTCCAAAATATCATTAATTATAATAAGCAGAGATTCACCGCTTACACGAATAGTTTCAATAAAATCTTGTTGTTCAGCACTAGTTTTTGTATTGGCAAGCAGTGAAGTCATACCAATTATGCCATTCATTGGGGTACGAATTTCATGACTCATCATAGCTAAAAACGCACTTTTAGCATAATTTGCTTCTATAGCTTGATTTTTAGCTTCAATAGCAGATTGTTCTGAAACTCTTAATTGCTCAATACTTTGTGCTAATTCTCTTGTACGGTTATTAATTTTTTCTTCTAGGCTTGTATTTAATTTTTTAAGTGAGTAAAAGCGATATTGAATTAAAGCCAATCCTGTTAAAACATAAATCAAGTATGCCCACCAACGCTTCCATAGAGGAGGATAAATAGTAATTTTAATTGCTGTGCCAATTTCATTCCAAACACCATCGCTATTAGCTGCTTTTACCAAAAATTTATATTCATTAGGTGCTAAATTACTATAAACGACTTCGCGGTTTTTTTCTGCTAAAGTCCAATCTTTATCTAATCCTTCTAATTTATAAGCATAAACGTTATCTGAGGGAGAATTAAAATCTAGTGCAATATATTGAAAAAGTAGGTTATTTTGGTCATAGGTTAAGTAAATTTCCTTTGAGGTGTCTTTTTTTAATTCCTGATCAGTGCCTAGCAATTTTACTGTGCTTATATAAATTTGTGGTGCAGTAGGATTAGTTTTAATATTATCAGGATGAAAGATGTTAAGACCGTTGATCCCGCCAAAAAAGATTTCTCCTTCTTGGTTTTGGTGAAAAGAAAGACGGTTAAATTCTCTATCTTGAAGGCCATCATCCAAATCAAATCTAATAAAACTTTCATTATTGGGGTTATATTTAACAATCCCATTATCTGTACTTAACCAAAAATAACCTTTTTTATCTTCAAGCATTGCATAAACATTTGGATTTAGCTCTTTAGTTTTTTGTGGTTTAATACGAGTAAAGTTATTTGTTTCATAGTTAAATTTACAGATTCCACCACCTTTGGTAGTTATCCAAAAATTCTTTTTACTATCTAATAAAAAAGATGAGACATTATTGTTAGGGAGTGAATTTAAGTTTTGTGAGTTATATTGATAAATAATATATGTGTTAGTTTTAGGTTTATAACAAAATAATCTATCACTTGTACCAATCCAAATATTACCAAAACTATCTTCTATAATTGCTTGGATTTCGCCAGGGCCAATTTCATTAGAGACTTTAATAAATATTGGAGTAATTGTTTTTCTATCAGGGGATATATGATAAATAACTCGTTCATATTTTGAAGCCCCTACCCATAAACTACCATCGCGGCTTTCAAAAATAGCTGTTACTCCATAGATTTCTTTATTAAAAGTAATAAATTTGCCTGTTTTACGGTCTAGTTTTTGTAAATAAGCAAAATTCTCCTCTAATTTGTCATCAATCCACTCAGCAACGCCATAAGTACCAATCCAAAGCTCTCCTTGTCGATCTTCATAAATTGCCCAAACGCTATCTAAAGCTAGAGAACTAAGATCACCAAGTTTTTTTCGGTAAACCTTTATGCTTCCTGTTTTTCGGTCTAGTCGGTTTAATCCTGCGTATTGTGTACCAATCCAAACTATACCTTCCCTATCTTGCCAAATTCCACGAATATAGTTATTACTTAAACTATTTTCTGAGAATCGGTTGTATTGATATAACTCAAATTTATTTTTATAAGGGGAATATTTACTTATTCCATAAATACCATTACTAATCCAAACTACATTTGAGCGATCTTTATATAAACTGTGAATATCATTTCCAGCTAAACTTGTTGGATTTTTAGGATCATTTTCATAGTGAATGACTTTTTTTGTACTAAGATTTAAAGAATATATTCCAGATAAACGAGTGCCTATCCAAAGAGTATCTTCATCATATAACAACAAAGCTGATAGAACATCTGTTTTTAAGCCATCAGGATTATTTTCATCTTTCTTATAATGTGAAATTATTTCTCCTGTTACAGTATTTAGTTCATATAAACCTTGAAATAGCGTTGGAATAAAGAGATTGCCATTAGGATGAAGTAGAAGTTTGCAATCAAAATCTCTTGCAATTACTGTTTTTGCTGGTGCATCTATATCTAAATAATTTGTAAATTCATTTGAAATAGTATCAAATTTGTAAAGGCCATAAGGACTATTTACCCATATTTTTTTTTGCTTATCTACCACTAAAGAAAAAAGTGGTATTGTAGGCAGGTTATGTTTATTTTGAGGTGAAAAGCTAGTTATTTCTTTGCTATCAATGTTTAATTTTATTAAACCTATTGAACTTGCCATCCAAAGAATATTATCTATTAAGCAAAAAGACGTTATCCTAGGAGTTAGTTCTAAACTACCAAATCTAGTAAATGTTTTAGTCCCACGGTCAAATAAATTTATTCCTCCTGAATAAGTACCCGCCCAAACCCGGTTATATTCGTCCACATATACACTTGTAACACGATTATCAGATAAAACATTTAGAGAGTTAGAGTTGCTAGAGTAGACTTCAAAATTAAACCCATCATATTTGTTAAGTCCATTATCTGTAGCAACCCATAAAAACCATCTAAATCTTGAGCAAAAGCATTTACTGTATTATCTGATAATCCTTGATTTTTACTGATATTCTCAAAAATTGGATTTACCTGAGCAAAAGCTATTTGCCATATTGACAATAGTAAAATCCAGATTAGCGCAAAAAAAACTTTTTTCATTTTTGCAAAAAACTTATTTGTGAAATTAAGATATTTTAGAAAAGCACATTAAACTTAATATGAGAACTAAATTCTTTAGAGTGATAAACTCGTTGAGTTGCCTTTTGAAAATCTGACTCTTGAGCATTATAAATATCAACAAACTTTTTGAGGATTACGGTCTGTTAAAGGAAACCAGCTACTTTGCACTTGAACCATTATTCTATGCCCTTTAAGAAAAGATGGTTAACATCTGGCATAACAAATTCTATTTTAGTTACTTTCCCTGGTGTCATAGGTTTTGGTAAAGAAAAACTTTCTCGAAATTTTCCCCTCATTGGCTCACCCTTACTAGCATTTGAAAGCCTCCCATAGGTAAGCTAGCATCAGTAGGCGAAACATCTGTTCTACTATCTGGATAAACATCAATAAGCTTAACTATCCAATCTGAATCCGTCCCGCTAGTAGAAACATACATTGTCACCGTAAGCGGCCCAGCCACATGTATATCTTCATTTAGAGGCTCACTTTTATAAGTTAAAACGTCTGTTCGTTGACTAGCAAATCTTTGATCTTCGCCCATATAATCGCGAGTCATACCTATTGATACACCATTTATAAAAGGCACAGGTTTGTTTGGATCGCTAATATATTCATCAAAAGAATTTTTGACTTCCTTAGGTTGCTCAAAAGAAAGTCCACCGTTAGCTTGAAGGTAAACAGATTTAGTTTCTACATTCTTTGGCGGCCAGTGTTCATAAGTTTTCCAGCTATTAGAGCCTGTTTCAAAAACATATGCTTCAGGTAACTTAGCATTACCTTTATCTTTTAAGTAAAAATTAAAAAAAGGTAATTCAATGTTTTCTCTGTAAAAAAGAGATGTTTTTGATGCAAAATTAAGATGTTTTAGAGTATCCCCATCAAAACGCGACCAACCACCATGAACCCAAGGCCCCATAACTAAAGTATTAGTAATATTAGGGTTTTGCTTTTCAATAAACTTATAAGTGTTTAATGCTCCATAAAGATTTTCAGCATCAAACCAACCCCCTACCGTCATCACTGCCGCTTTGATATTACGTAAATTTGGAAGCAAATTTCTTGATTGCCAAAATTCATCATAGTTTCCATGCTGCATTACCTCATCCCAGAATGCTACTTTGTTATTTAAGTGTTTTTCATTGGCATTTTTAAGAGAACCCATTTCCAGAAAGAATTTATAGCCGTCCGGTGTTCCATGCTCAAACCGTTTAGGTGATTCAGTGGTAGGAGTAGGTCTAGGCAAACCAAATGAAGACAAAAAATTAAAAGCATGTGGTAAAAAACACTCCATTATGATGAAAATCATCCCCTTAAAACCAATCTCCAATAGGTGCTTGAGGCGAAACAGCCTTTAATGCAGGGTGAGAATCAATGCTCCCAGCCGAAGTATAAAAGCCTGGTAAGATATTCCCCACATACCCACCCTTTCATTGTGATTAGGTATATTTTTAAGCAACCATTCTATAGTGTCATAAGTGTCCGTGCTTTCATCAATTGCATTTGGTGAATCTTTTTTCTGCTGATGAGGTCGCATATTAATAAACTCACCTTCGGATAAATACTTGCCACGAACATCTTGATAAACAAAAATATAACCTTCTTTTGCAAATTCCTCATTTGGCCCAAGACTTGTTCTAAAAGCATCTGTACCATAAGGAGCGACACTATAAGGGGTACGAAGAAGCATTATTGGATATTTTTTAGAAGTTTCTTTAGGTAAATAAATAGCGGTAAATAGCTTAGTCCCATCACGCATAGGGATAGAAGTTTCCATTTTTGTATAATTTGCACGAATTTCAAAATTACTTTGTGCCTTTGGTATTTGGACAGAATCAACTAAAAATAAAAGTAAGAGAGTTAAAATAAGAATACGTAAAAAACTTAAAATATGGACAAACCTGCCTTGCAAGAAGAGCGTATTGGTTGGAAAATAAAACATCAGAGAGAGACTTTGTTTAAGAATGAAAATGATGCCAGTAACCAATTAACACAAAAATGAAGAACCCTACAGTTGAAAAATTTCAGAATTGATTGCTAACGAGCAGTAAATGTACCAAACCGAAGTTACAACCCAAGAAACTGGTTAGTAGGAGCCTATATTTTTTGAATATGGACAAATGGCGGAGATCTCTCTGTTTATGGAGAACACCATTAGGAAAAGTTGTCAGATGTAATACTTTCTAAAAGGGCCATAGCAAGGTTTTTCTGTTGGAACTCCAAAATACTTTAGAGAGTTGCTTAGTATACCCATTGTTACGCCATAATAGGTCAAGTAGATACCAGTCACCATTTGGATTCTTACTAGAAACACTGCCTTTATTAGAAGACAATAACCCAGAAGAAATGTCCTCTCGTGAGGTAATATTAAAGTATTTCAATTTCCTTCTGTAGAAAAACGTCAAATAAAAAAATACTTATCTTCCTTGGCAAAACGAAAAGTACTATCACTAACTTTTTAGCTCTTTGTCTTGGTCACACTTACTTGGAACTTTGTCGAATAAATGATGCACTGGCAAAAGAGCTTTTTACGAATTAGAATCAATGAAAAGTCGGTGGTCTTTACGTGAGCCAAAAAGGCAAATGAACAGTATGCTTTATGAGCGAGTAGGATTATTTAAAGACAAAGATGCTGTTAATAGCATTGGCAAAAGAAGGCCAATTATTAGATAGCCCAAAACTATTTTACGGATCCTTATGTTTCTTGAATTTATAGGATTAGAAAAACAAGTGGCTTATTCAGAATCACAGCTTACAAGCCTTAATTGACCACCTTCAAGAGTTTCTTCATGAATTAGGACGTGATTTTTTGCTTTTATGGATAGGTAATATCGAATTACCGTAGCTGGGCAAATATTATTTTTTTAGACTTACTTTTTACCATCGCAAGTTACATTGTTTTGATAGCTAGCTAGACCTAAAGTTAGTTAAACTTTAGCCATCAAGATGCTTGGGCAAAATGAACTTCACTTGAACTATCTTAAAGATCAAGTGGCTTATCCCTAAGAAGAACCTATCCCCTATTGGAATGAATCTTACTTTGTGCTGAAAAAGATGCAGAGGAAGTTTCATTATGCTACGGCAGGCTTAGACAAACATCTTTTGTTTCTAATATTTAATAAAACTGCTCTCTGAAGAATAGCTAAAGCAATGGCTACGCGATGAGCAAGTAATCCTGAACAATTAGCGGATAAAAGTACAAAAACTAGAGAATAAAGAATTTCCAATTGTACAAAGCGAACTTAATGCTAACCTTCCAGACAGCTAGACAAGCAGCATCAGCCGTGGAGACAATTTTAACAAGAATCCCAACAAACCTGCCTTGCAAGAAGAGTGTATTGGTTGGAAAATAAAAGTTGAGGTGACTTTATGAGTAACGAAAATGACGCATTATTACCAGAAGAAGACGAAACCGAAACCCAAACCTTAAATAAAATGGTAGCAAAAATAAAATCTATGGATAATCGTTTAGAAACTGTTGAAACCAAAGTTGATGCACAATCTAAACGAACCAATGCTAATTTGCTAAATGCTTTTGCTGAAATACTTAGAGATGCTTTAGCTCAACAAAAAGCAGAATTTGAGCAAACATTAAAAGATGCCCTAGCTCAACAAGAAATTAAATTTGAACAAGCTTTAGCTCAACAAGAAGTTAAATTTACTGAAATGATCAAAACAGAAGTAAATAATCTTAGGGTTGAAATGCTAGGAGAGTTTAAGAAAATCAAACTTGAGATTAGAAATATAGATCGCCATTTTCATTTCTTGCAAAGAGATGTAGCCCAACTGCAAGTGCGACAGATGATTTGGAAGACAAAGTAGAGCAAATAGAAACAAAGCTAAAGGCTAGCTAGTCTTTAGCTTTATTTACTAGCAATTGCTAAGGCTAACCCTTGTAAATATAATAATTAACCTAATCTAATTAACTATATCTGGGTAAGAGTTAAATTAGAACAGCTTTATTTTCTCACATTAAATTTCTACTTCTGGCAAAGAGTTTACTATTTTTACAGTCTCTAAGCTTACAGTAACAATTTGCCCTATCAACCTAACAATATATTCTGGATCATCTTCTCGATTAGGATCATTTACTATTCCACTACGTTTGTCTGTTGTTACTTGGTATTGATCAATAATCCAATCTAATGCAGATCTATTACCTAAACGATATTCAAAAACTTCTTTTGGAATATTCGCTAAAGTTAAGAAATTATTGTAGATAATAGATGTTTTATCTTTTGACAATTTCATCTTTTCTACTCGCCAATCAAGAGCTTCTTTTGGATTTTCTATTTTTTCTAATGGATATTCTGCCTGTTGTTCATAGTTAATATGTAAATCTGCTAAAGTTTGACCAGCCTTAGCAAAAGCCTTAAAGTCTGGTGCAAATGGGATTCTTGGCAACTCTCGTTTTAGATTAGCCGCATATTTTTCTCTATAGCCTTTATGATGTAGCACTCCATAAACATAATAAAAAATATCCCATTTAGTTATTGATGAATCTTTGTAATGTGTGCGAAATTGCTCTAATGCCCAATCTGTGATATTTTCCCGCTGATTAGTTCCATCTGTTGTAAGTGTAGAATGGAAAACATTGTATCCGAGTTGTGGAACCATCAAAAAGTTTTGTTGCACTATCAATGCAAATGAAAAGGCCATTCTACTGATCCTACTTTCAACCAAATTACTTTATTTTCTAGTTCAGACTGTGCAGTAGGAAAATTACTGGCAATTGACATCGATCTTCATTCAAATCAGAGTCGAAGTATAAAATTTGATGAAGTAAAAGGGCGGTAAAAAGATTTTCTAACATTATTTATTTAAATTCGTAATTCATATTCTTTTTAGATACATTATTTTAAATCCTTCTCCAATTAACTTGTTTATCATCATAAGATACAAAATCATCTATTTTTTTAGCCTTTTTTTCTTTGTAAGATCCATTTATAAACTTGCTCATTGTAAGCATCTATTGTGTGTTTGAATATTTTCGACTAACTTATCTTTTGCCCAATTAAAATTATAAGCCCAAATATCTATTCGAGTTTAACACAACTTTAGCCATCCCTTTTAAATATTAATTGCTTCATTTATTTTACTTTTGCACTCGATTTAATTCTTCAATGTTTCTTCTACAAATGACAAGGGATCAAAATCATTTTTTAACCCATCTTGGGCTAGATTTTGACTCTTTTTTTCTTCGAAAATTAGGTTTGATTGGTTGCCAATCAATATCTTTTTGAACAGATGTACTTTCTAAATGTTGAAATTTTTGCTTATTGTTCCAATAGTCGTTTACATTGGAATAGAAAATCTTAGTAACTCCTTTAGATTCATTGATCTTTTCTTAATGAAAAATTTTATGCTAACGCCCAACTGAATACCAAAAACATTATGTATATTTCCTGATAACACCGATTTTTTTGGATATTACCACCTAAGTCCAAAGTATAGATTTTATCAAAATCTTGTGCTAAATGTTTTCTTACCCCATCAAATGCAAAGCCATCAATAAAACTATTATTTGTTACAAAAGCTACAACGCCTCCGTCTTTAATCCGATCGGAAGCCCATCTAATAGCTTTTACATAAGTATCAGACAAGGCATTTTTATTTGTAGCCTTAGAGCTTTTTGTATAAGTTTCAGAAACTCGTTTATCCATTACTTTATATTTACGGTTTTTATTATTATCATTTTCTTTACCTTGATGAGCATTGTAAGGTGGATTGCCGATAATTACAAAAATAGGACTAGCTTTTTGTTTTTTAATTCTTTGTGTGTTTTCAGCATTCATAAAAGCAAAAGCATCTTGTTTATCTTCTGCTAACTCAAAAGTGTCTACTAAACAAATTCCTTCAAATGGTTTATAGCTGTTGGTTAACTCAAAAAATTCATGCTCAATATTCATCGACGCAATATAGTAAGGCAATAACATTACTTCATTGCAATGAAGCTCGTTTTCATACTTATGAGCAAGTGCAGTTTTCTTAATTTCCTGCATTATATGAACAATGAAATTGCCTGTACCAACAAATGGATCTAAAACATGCACATTAGGAGAACTTAAAGACTTACCAAATTCTTTTTGTAGAATTTCTTCAACACTCCTAATCATAAAATTTACAATAGGTTGTGGAGTATAGACTATGCCATGTGTGTCAGCTATTTTTATTGAAAATCCTTGGAAAAATTTTTCATAAATAGCATTAAGAAAATATTGTTTTTGGGAAAAATCAGTAATCGTAGCCGCCGCCATTTCTATTGCTAGATAAAAAGGATCTAGTTTTTGTAAAAAAGCTTCACGGCTGAATGATTGAGATGTTAATGAGGCAATTACTTTTTCAATTTCTACAGCAATAACATTGCGGTGTACAAAATCAGGGTTATTAAAAATCTTTCTAAAAATTCTTTCTGTCAACAAATGCTGAATTAACATTTCTTCAACTGCCTGTTCAGAAAGGTTTGGATTTATAGATTCTTTGCACAAATCCATAAAGTTAGCAAAAGCATTGATAAACTTTCTGTTGGTCTTGCGCTCTTTTTCTACTAAATCAATTAAACCTTTTGCAAGTTGGGGTATTCTTTCCTTAAATTCATTAACTGATTGATCCCATTCTGCATAAGCAGGCGGGTATATTCAAAAATTGTTTAACTATTTCTACTAGTTTTTCAGGTTTAGTAATATCTTCATCAGCAACTCGCCGCCCTTGTTGATAAAGAATTGCTCGCTTAGGTTCTTGAAAGATAATATTGTCTTTTGGATAGTTAGCTTCAAACTTTTTTCTAATTTCTTTTTCTAAGTCGTCTTGGCTGTCTTTTGCTTCCCAATAACCATAAATCAGGTTGAAATCGTCAATTAAAGCCCCATCAACAAAAATATTCTTTTTTGTTTGCGAAATTTGGATTTTCTTTTCAGCAACCAATGTCCAGTGAAACTTCTGTCCACAAGCCTCTAATAAACTTTGAAAAGCTGTTTTTACAGCACCTTCATGACTTACACCTAGTTTTTCAAACTGCTTTAATGCTTCATAATAAGTCTTAATAGGCTTATGACTAGCTTTTAAGTCCAGTACTCGCATTAAGTTATACTCCTAGATACTTAAGTTTAATTAGAATGTGATAAGGCTAATAATTAGGCTGTTTTTCAAGTAAAGCTGAGATTATATTTCCAAGTTGGGTAAAATGAAAAGCTTTTGTTCTATACTTTAGTAACTAAAGCCACAGACTAATCTATTAGGTAATTAAGCATTTTTTGATTAATTGTTAAATGTGGGTATGAATAGAAGTATAAACTAAAAAAGCCACTTAATTAGTGGCTGTAACTCATTGATTCTATTGATGCCCCCGGCAGGATTCGAACCTGCGACCTTTTGGTTCGTAGCCAAACGCTCTATCCAACTGAGCTACGAGAGCAATTAGTAAAAAATGGGAAATTTGAAAAAGCGAATGGATACAATAATCAATTAAATTATAACCGTCAAGTCTTTAGTCCTACTTTAGCTAATTTTTTTGCCAGAAATAGGCGACAATGCACTTTACTAGCTACTTTTTATCTAAATAACCGTTCATCTTAAACCAAGTAACAGCATCTTGTAAGGCTGTTTCTATTGAGCTTTGAGGTAAGCCTAGTTCACGAACTGCTTTTTCGCTATGGTAATACATTGGATGGCACGCCATTTTTGCCCCATTAATTGTTACTGTTGGCTCACGGCCTAATAGTTTACTTATAATTAGTTCATCAAAATAACTAACTAACATTGGAATGAAATGAGGAATTGAGCGTTTAGGGGCTGGTAGACCAGTAATTTTTTCTAGGATATCTAGGATTTCTTTTAATGTGACATTTTTATTGCCTAGAATATAACGTTCACCTATGCGACCTTTTTCTGCTGCTAGGATATGGCCTTGGGCGACATCTCGCACATCTACTAGGTTTAATCCTGTATGAACATAAACTGGCATTTGGCGACGTAAGAACTTTAAGACAATATCTCCGGTTGGAGTAGGTTTAACATCGTAGGGGCCAATAGGAGTGCTGGGATTAACAATTATTACTGGAATGCCGTCTTTAGCTGCGGCAAAAGCTAACTGTTCAGCTAGAAATTTTGATTTTTTATAATCGCTAATTAGCTTGTCAACCGTTGTTGTTGTGGATTCATCGGCAATTTGGCCTTCTGGAGCAAGCCCTATAGCAGCAACGGAACTTGTATAAACGATACGTTTAATTTTTGCAGTGTGAGCAGCGGCAAGGATTTTTTTTGTACCATTTACATTAGCCTTGTAAATGGCTTGGCTATCTTTTAAGCAAAGGCTGTAATGTGCAGCAACATGAAAAAGCCATTCACAGCCTTGCATAGCTTTTTCTAGCAATTCTTGATTATCTAAATCGCCAGAAACTTGATCGATTGCTAAATCTTTTAGATTTCGTTGATCGCTACTGGAACGCACAAGAGCGCGGACTTTAATTCCTGAGTTAAGCAACTGACGAATTAAATTACCACCAACAAAACCTGTTCCGCCTGTAACAAAAGCTTGCATTAAGTAAGACTCTTAGTGTGATTTTTAGAATAAATTAAAAACTTAGATTAAAAAGGTGACCAACCTGGGTTTTCTATTGCTTGGTAGCGTTGGTTAAATTTAGCGTCTAGGTCATCTAGGGCTGAGGCTAATTGCTGAACAGATTGTTTTAATGTTTTAGCATCAGCAACTTGAGCTAGAACTTGTTGAACGTGCATTTTTACATTCTCTACTTGATCAACTAGGGAAAGGTCAAAATGATAAAGTTGGTCAAGCTGGTCTTCACGAATTTTTACAGCATCAAAAAAGCCTGCATAACCATAACTAGCATAGCGGATGCGGTTTTCTACCTTATCTAGTTTTTGTAATACTTTTTCTAGTGGCCCGACCTCAAAAAGCCGACGATTGTTGGCTAGTTCTTGAATTACAGTATTAATTGGGGCTTTTAGTTGAAAAAGCAATGTGGCTAGATGTTCTCGATGAAGTTTATCTACGTCTCGGCGAGACTCTTTTTCTAAATAACCTTTGTAGCCTGGAATTTTAGCTGCTACTCGTTCTAAAAAATTACGTTCGCCACTAGCTTGATATTGGTTATAAGCAGGAATAATTCCACCTGGTAGAGGACTAAGAGCTTGTCCAATTGGTAGTCCAGGTGTAGAAGGATTAGAAATAGGTTGTAAATAATTTGGCTGTTGTGGGCTAGCAGGATTATTTGCTGGTAATGTTGGCATTCCTTGTACTGGAGTAGGTGCAGTTGCAACAGGATTAGTTACTAATTTTAATCCACAATTAATGCAAAATTTAGTATTTTCCGGTAAGTATTCACTACATTGTGGGCAATTCATAAGCCTTCCTCCAGGATGTTTAAGTCACAATTAAGTTTAATGTAAGTTAGATATAAAAACCGACATTTAAACATAATTGTTAAGTCTAAGTCAATCTATGGTTTGCTGACTAGCTTTGCCTTTTTTGTATAGAGTTTGTTAGAATTTGGGGCTAAAAGTTTTATAGCCCTAAACTTAAAAATTTTATGGGTGATTTCTTTAAGATGAGGTTTTATAAATGGATCAATACCGAGAAAATGTAGATAGCAAATTTAAGCTTATTAATGTCGCGGCTAGACGTTGCCGTGAACTACGTAGCGGTGCAAGACCTAGAGTGCATGTTTCATCTAAAAACACTGCTCGCATTGCCTTAGAAGAAGTAAAAGGTGGGTTTGTACGTTTTGAAACCTTACCACCTCCAACTAAAAAATCTGTAGATGAAAGTGAAGGCACACCTGTTGGAGTATAAAATTTAATTAAAAGTTTCTAAACAAAAGATGTAGCTAGTTATTTTATAATAGTTGGCTACATTTTTTGTTGTTTATACTGAATTTTACAGTTGAGGGAAAAAATCGGTAGTGAGCAAAATGTAAGGCTGAACAATAATTCATTTTGGTTGAAACTCGTTTCTGAACTTGCGTTCTAGACAGTACTGAATTTCTATTCAGCGTTACATTTATATCAGCATCAACCTATAGGTTGTTTATAACTATTCTATTTTTGTTCTTTAAGTTGTTTAATTAGTTTTTCTATATTTTGGGTGTTTGGGCCCGTTGGAACGGCTCGCACATAGGCTTCTAGCTGTTCAATACATTCTGTCTTTTTTCCCCAACGTTCATAACAATCTGCTAGGTAAATTCTAATACCTGGTTGAATATTTCCAGCAATGTCTAAAGCTTTTATCAGCATTTTTTCTGATTCTTGATATTCTGCCATATTCATTAGAGCTAGTCCTAAAAACATATAAGTATTTGCGCTTTTGTCGCCTAACTCTATAGCTTGACGTAGTTTTTCTATAGCTTCAGCAGCTTTTTGATCTTTGACTAAAACTACACCTAAATGAAAGTAAGCTTCTGCTGCCTTTGGTTTTAGCCCGATTGCTTGATTAAAAGCTACTTCGGCTGATAAAAAATCTTGATTTTTAGCATAAAGCTCGCCTAATGCCATATGTGCGTCATAATATTTTGGATAAATTTGTATTGCATTATTTAAGTATTCTAATGCTTCGCTAGTGTCACCTTTTTTAGCACTTTTACTACCTTTTTCATAAGCTTTTTTAGCATCTTTAGGTATAGAAGCATCAAGTTTAAGGTCTGATAAAGGAGCTTGAGAGTTATTTTGAGTATTATCTTTTGGAGTTAAGGAAATATCTTGGGTGACAATTTGAGGTAGGCGATTACCAGACATAAAAAAGATTTGTACATCAACTATTGTAGTTGAAAAAGTTGTGCCATCGCTTTCTATAAGTATTTGATAGCTACCATTGACCACAGGGCTAAATACATAACTTCCACTAGCATCAGTAACCGTTTGTGCTATAAGAGTACCTTTGCTTAAAAGCTGAACACGAATAGATTTAGAAGCATTTGTGTTATTGCCAGGTAGATAAACTTTACCTCGCAAAGTATGCCCAGTTTGTTGAGCAATTGCCAAGGTTAAGAAGACAGTACAAATTAAAAAGCCATTAATAAAGAGGGTTTTTATTAGTCGAGACATTACAATATTTTGCACTGTTTTGTTCTCCTAAGATTTTTAATTGTTTGTTGCTTTTTTAGCGATTGGATTAACGAATTATCCCAAATCTAGCTACTAGAGTACAGCATAATATTGCTAATCTATAAAACAAAGTGTAAAAATTAGCTGCTTATGGATATTATTAATAAATTAGAAACGCCTATTTTACGGGTTATTTTACCTCTACTAGCTTTATTTATATTTTATTTATCTATTTTTTGGCTTCCTACAATTAACTTTTTTAACATAGAAAATAGTACAATACTTTCTATAGAAAAATCCAAAGAAATACTTAATTTAAGCCAAATTTACTTAGAACAAAAAAAATATCCAGAAGCACTAAAACTAACTTTAGAGTTAAATCAAGCTTATCCTAATAACCATATTTATTTAGACCAGCTTGCAACTATTTATCAAAACTTAAATGATTATCAAAAACAAGCAGAAGTTTTAGAAAAGTTTTTGCAAGTTGCACCACTACCTAGTGTAGCTTGCCCACAACTACAAGAAGCTTATCGACGGCAAGGAAAAATCGATAAAATGATAGATAGTTGTCAGCGATGTTTAGCTTTAGAGCCAAGAAATGGAGATTTAATTTTCTATCTTGGGCGAGCTTATGAACTGGCAAAAAACTATGAAAAGGCTAAGGAAATTTATCAAAAAGGGGCATTGCTTGATCCAAAATATTTGGATCAATTTGTAGGTTTAGCAAGAGTAAGTTTTTTTCAAAATAACTTAATAGAAGCAGAAAATTTAGTAAATGAAGTGCTAGAAAAGAATCCTGATTTTGTTGACGCGCTTTTACTTATGGGAATGATTCAAAATCGTAAAAAAAAGACAGATCTAGCTAAAGAGTATTTGCAAAAAGGTGTGCAAATAACGCCAAGATATTTGGATTTTTATCTAGAGCTAGCAGCAATTGCAGAAGAAGAAAATAATAAAACTCTAGCTATTAATTATTATGATCAAGCATTAAAAATAGACCCTAATAACCAAGTTGCTCAAAATAAAAAATCGCTGCTAACAGGGGAGAAAAAACTTGATTAATAAAGCACTAATATTTATTAGTCGATCACTATTTACCACAATTGTTATTTTAACTTCGTTCTATTGTTTACTAAATTATCCTTCATTTACTTATCAGCAATTAATTAAACTTTTAATAATAACTTGGATACCTATATTTGCCACATATCAGCCTTATTTTTATTTATTAGCTAGTATTTTGTTAATATGCAGTTTAAGAGAGCAGTTAAAAACATCAAAAACAAAAAAACTTACTTTAGCCTTTTTATTTCTTAATACTAGTTTTAGTTTATATTTAATTTTTAAGCCTTTATTAATTACTTTAGAAAACAATATTGATAGTTTATTTTGGAGTTTTATTACTCTAATACCATTATTTATTTTAATTTTTATTGATTATATTAGCTATTATTCAAATATTGATTGGAGTAAAAAAATAAATGATCAAAAAGATAGTAAAATATTTATTGCTTTAGTAAAAACAGCTTTTTTTGTCTCTCTACTTTATTTTGTAATTTTTCAGCTAAGACAAGTAGATTTTCAGTTAAATTTTAATGGAATGCTTTTTATTTTAGCTTGGAGTATAGCAGCACATTTAGTGTTATTTATGGCTATTTTTTTGACTATAAATCTACTTAGAGCTATAGCTAAATTAACTGTTTATGATACAAAGTTAGAATTTTGGTTGTTAAATATATTGGCAATAGTTTTTTTGGCAGGAGTTTTTAATAACATTATTTTTTCTGCAATAGCTTTTACTGGTTATTTATCAAATTTTTTTGCAATAATTTTTGCTAGTGTAATACTAGGCTTCTTAATGATTATACAAATAATTTTTTTAGCTAATTTATCTGAAAAAGAAATTAGTAAAACTAAGCAAATTATATTTTTAACTTTACTAGCAATAATAACTTATTTATTAACAATAAAATTTACTACTTTAGACTGGAATTTTCTATTACAAAAATTAATTGCTATTGTAATTTGGTGCCTAAGTTTTATTTGTTTTTATTTAACAAAAGCAAAAACAAGGAAAATGTTTTTAACAATATGTTTTGCGCTTGTTTGTTTAACTTTTTATAAATTGGTTGTAATAGCAGAAAAATCTATAACTTGGAAAAATGAAAATTTAACAGCTACACAACTAGTTGATAAATATATTGGTTATGATATTTCTTCTCGTATTTTAAGAGAAATTTTTACACCTAAAGTTCCAGATAATTCATTTTATAAATTCCTACAAGAAAGTAGTAATCTTGGGCAAGCTGTGAAAATTAATCCTCAAGAAATAAACCTAGTAGAAAATTTTGCTAATAATTTAGAAGAAAAACCAAATATTTTTATTTTTACAATTGATAGCTTAAGACAAGATTATATTGGTACTTACAATAAATCTGTTACTTTTACACCTGAAATAGATACTTTTGCTAGTGAAAGTATTGTGTTAGAAAACGCTTTTACTCGATATGGCGCGACAGGTCTTTCAGAACCTTCTATTTGGGCTGGTGGAATGCTAATTCATAAACAATATGTGACTCCATTTTACCCAATGAATAGCTTGCAAAAGCTTTTAGAAAAGGAAAATTACCAATCTTTTATAAGTATTGATTCTATACTTGAAACTATTGTTAAACCTTCAGAAAATATCATAGCTTTAGATAAAGGAGTCTCTACACAAGACTTAAATCTATGTGTTAGTCTAAATGAATTAAAAGCAAAACTTGTAAATCAAACAAATAAAAAACAACCAATATTTTCTTATACTCAACCGCAAAATTTACATATTTCTGTAATTAATCGTGAAAATAAATCTGTTTTAGACAAGCAGAATTATCAAGGCTTTTATGCTCCTTATGCTTCTCGTGTAAAAAAAGTTGACACCTGTTTTGGAGACTTTATCAAGTTCTTAAAACAAGAAGGGTTATTTGAAAATAGCATAATTATTTTTACTTCTGATCATGGGGACTCGCTAGGTGAAGAAAATCGCTTTGGTCATGCTTATACTATTTTTCCTGAAATTTTGCGTATTCCTTTGATTATTCACTTGCCAGAAAGATTAAAAAACAAGGTTGTTTGGGATAGTAAAAAGATTGCTTTTTCTGCTGATATAACACCAAGTCTTTATTATTTGCTAGGCCATAAACCTATAATTAATAGCAATATTTTTGGTAGACCTTTGTTTACATCAACTTTGGAAGAGCAAAAAGCTTATCTAAAAGATAACTATTTAGTAGCGTCTAGTTATGGGGCGGTTTATGGCATTTTAAGCAACAATGGAAATACACTTTATATTGCTGATAGTATAAATTTTCGAGATTATTTTTATGACTTAACTTTAGATCCAAGAGCAACTACAAACTTGGTTAATTCTGTAACTAAGACAGAAAATGAAAAATTAATTCGCCGTCATATTGAAGAAATAAACAATTTTTATCAATTTACTCCTAACAAATAAATTATGTGGATAGCAGCAATTATTTTTACTCTTACTTATTTAGCTTTAGCAATTGGACATATTCCTAAATATAAACTTGACCGGACAGGCATGGCTTTAGTTGGCGCAGCAGCAATGCTTGTAAGTGGTGTAATCAGTTTGCCGCAGGCTTATCAAGCAATTGATGGAAATACTATTTTACTGCTGTTTGCTATGATGATTGTTGCTGCTTATATCCGTCTAGCAAAAGGCTTTCGCCTTGTTGCTTACTGGATACTTAGACGTATTTATGAACCTGTCCCGCTACTTGCAGCAACAATATTTATTTCTGGTATTCTTTCAGCATTTTTTGTAAATGACATAATTTGTTTAGTTCTAACACCATTAATTATTGAGATGGTTAGTCGGCTTAAGCTTCCTGCTATTCCTTATTTAGTTGCAGTTGCTACTAGTTCTAATATTGGTTCTGCTGCGTCTGCTGTAGGGAATCCTCAAAATATTCTTATTGCAAGTCTAGGAAATTTATCTTTCCGAGAGTTTTTGCTTAAACTTGGGCCTATTGCATTAATTGGCCTAGCGTTAAACTTTTTAGTTGTTTATTTAATTTATCGCTCTCAATTAAAAGTAGAAAAGTCTGTTGAACCTGTAAAAATCAAACCGTTGCGCTATAAAGTTAACAAAGCTGTGCTTATTAAAAGTGGAGTAATTTCTTTCTTAATGTTAATAGCTTTTTTGGCAGGCGTACCGCTTCCGCTTGCTTCTAGCGGTGCAGCAGCAATGCTATTAATTACACGCCGAGTTAACCCAAGCAAAGTTTATCGCTTTGTTGACTGGGAGTTACTCATGCTTTTTGCAGGATTATTTGTATTAGTTCAAGGTGTGGAAGTTTCTGGATTAATGGAAAAAATGTTTTCCTATGTTGCACATCTTCCTTTTGAAAATATATTTGTATTAAGTAGCATAACAATAGTTTTATCTAATATTGTTTCTAATGTTCCAGCCGTGTTGTTATTAAAACCAATAATTTTAGAGCTTAAAGATGTCACTAAGGGTTGGTATTTTTTAGCTATGGTTAGCACATTAGCCGGCAATCTAACTATTTTAGGCTCGGTTGCTAATTTAATTGTGGTGCAAATTGCTCGTAGAGAAAATATTAAAATTAGTTTTATGGAATACTTAAAAGTAGGTTTGCCAGTTACTTTGATAACTATTTTAGTAGGGTTATTGTTTTTTAGTTTTTATTAAATGGCATAGAAGTTGTTGTCAATTTGTCTAAAAATAAAATTGTTAAGGAATAAAATAATGAGTGTAGAAGATCCAGAAGAAATACATATTGATGAATATAATGAAGAGGAAGAGTTAGCTTATAAAGAAGCACAACTTAAGCTTAAACAATCTGTCTTAGAAAAAGTTAAACGACCTACCAATAAAATGTTGGTACATCCTACAAATAAAAATCCTCAAGATAGTCCATTTTCATCTTGGTTTGGTCACATTGGAGTTTTACCAAAAGGAGAGTCTTGGCCTAAAATACAAAATATTTCTCCGTTTCCTTTATGTCAAATAAATACAACAGAACTGCCTTATTTACCACCTCAACTAGAAGACACAGCTATGATTTGTGTTTGGCTTATTTGTTCAGAGCTAAGATGGGAGAGAGGTAGTTGTAATGGTAATGGATGGTTACTAAAAACCTACTCATCTTTAGATGATTTAGTTCCTACCACCTATGTTTATCCTAGACTAAAGAAAAAGATTCACCTACAGGTTTTTTTTCTAGCCTATTTGATTTTACTCATTGGACTGATTATGTGCCACCTTGCGTTGTAACTTGGCAACTAGCAGATGATTATCCATATCCTCCTTATGTGAAAGGAATATTAACTGAAGAAGAATATAATATTTATGATAGCTTATATTTTTATTGTGATGATCCCATGAGCGTAGAAAATGTAGAAGGAAGTAAAGTAGGAGGATGGCCCACAATAATAGAATTTGAACCTTTTGGACAGTTTAAGCATTCTTCTTGGCTAGATTTTATATTTCAAATCTGTAGCTATCCTGAATTAAATTGGGGCTGGTTTACTCCTAAAGATGAAAGGAGTTTTGGTTTCTTTGCTCGTAGTCGCCTTTCTAATGATTGGATTTTTGATCGCCATAAGTGGTTATGTTAGGCTACGCTGTCATTTTTGGCATCATTGCCACTTTTGACAGAACTAAGCTTGCTATTTTTTGTCATAGATAAACTGAATAAAATAATTTCTAATAAACTTTATATATAAGTAAAATAAACACTTAAAAAGTAAAGAAAAGAAATAAGATATTTAGAACAAATATTGCTTTATTAAGTAAAAAAATCCACCCATTTTTACTTATAAGGAAGCAATATAATGTTAAGAATAAATGATTCTACTAGTCAAACTTTATTTAATGAACAAGAAGAAAATAAAACATCTGTCACTACAAGATCACAAAATACTGTATCTGAAAACACAACCTCAGAAACATCCAGTGACCAAGAGCAAAAGAATAGTGTAAATTCATCGGATGTAAAATTACCTAATATAAAAGCAGAAGAGCAAAAACTAATGACTAATATGTTTCGCCAATCTTTACAATCAAAAATTTCCACTAATCCTAACCCAAACAAAGATTTAGATAAGATAGAAAAAGATTCTTCCCTAAATACAAATGCTGTAACAGGTGCTATAGTAGGAGAGAAAATTGCTACTATACAAGACAAAACAGCTAATGAGATTTATAACTATCCTCCCCGTAGCCCACAATCAGATAAAGCTGCTTCTGTTATGGAATCTGCTATGAAAGATGCTGGATTTGGTAAAGATGTAGGACTAGCTATAGGTGCTGCTACAAATGATGACGGAGTAATCATTTTAGGTTCATCCGGTAATATAAATTCAATTACTCCTATTAGATATTTTGACTTACTTTCTAAAGGAAAATTGCAAGAAAAACTAAATACTACTTTTGCTAATGATCAAGCAGTAAAGAAAACAACAGATGTTAATTATGAGTTGAAATTAGAAAAAATCACTTCTAAAGATTTATATGTTGTAGAATACTCAAAACCTGCAATAGAAGTAGTTAAACAATCAATGAAAGATGCTGGATTGCCTGAAACAAGAATAAAGCAATTAGATAAATTTGTAGTTGCTGGTGTAAGAGATGGAAAAATAGTTATTGGCTCAACTAATGGAAGCAAACAATTTACTAAGCAAGAATATTATGAAATTATTACAAAAGGGAATCTTCAGCAAAAACTAAATCCATTGTTTGTAAACGATAATAATGTTAAAAAAAGCACCAATGTTGTTTTTGAATTAAGCCCTGATAAGATACAAAATTTAGATATTAAACGCACTATTACTTATCCTGATATTAAATTAGAAAAAGGGTTTTTAATAAAGGATTTAAAAAATATTCAGCCTGATGCTACCAGTTTAAAAGATATAGTCCTTAAAAATCCTGTAGAATCTGTAAAAAAGATATATGAAAATACAAAAATATTTCCTACATATAAAAAAGAAGATAGAGTCTGTGTTGAAGAAAGATTATTTCAAGCAAAAAGCATAGAGAAACTAACTTCAATGACTGTTCTTTCACGTACAGAACTTCCTAAAGGTATAAAAGCAGAACAAAATGAATATATAGAAAGATTAGAAAATCCTACAGAAAAGGTAATGGTTCCTTGTGTTTCTTGCAAAGAAAATTCTGAGATAATAATTAATTCTAATAATGATGATGCTACTGCTATGAAATTAAGATTAAATAATGAATTAGTTAATAATGGTAAAAGAGCCAGTTTAGGAGGCTCTACAGCAGCAGCAACTTACTTGATTGAACAAGGCTTAAAAGGAGAATCTATTGATGCTAAAACCTTAGCAGGTACTACATTAGTAGGCTCAAGTGCAGGTGTTGTAAGTGGAAAAATTGAAGAAGTTATTAGCAAGAAAATTTTATTAGCTCCAACTGCAACATACACTCCAGCACAATTATTTTTAAGACAAGGTATTGCTGCAAGTGCCGCAGGAGGAATTGTAAATTCAGGAATGACAGCAATTAAAGAATATCCCAATTATCAAGCAGGCAAAATTTCTCAAGGTGAATATGTAAAAGATATAGTTAAAGAAGGTGCTATAGGCACAATATCTAGTGTTTCAGGCGTTGCTGCTGGAGCATATTTTGGAGCAATAGTAGGCTCTACTGTGCCAGTTGCAGGTAATATAGTTGGTGCTGTGGCTGGTGGAGTTACTGGATATGTTGTAGATAAATTAACTAGAGAGGCAGTAAATGATATTTTTAACTCTCAAACAGAAGAAGTAAAAGTCCCAATGGAATTATTTCAACGTGGTGTAAGTTTACAAGTGCCAGTTTATGAAAAAGACACACAATTTGATGTAATGATACGCTCATATGCAATGACAGCTAAAAGCGTTGGTTTACCTAAATCAGAAGTAGAACAAGTTGTTGAGAAATGGTCTGCTAGCTATCGATTAAACCAAACTCAGGGAACAGAAGTTAGATTTACTGTAAATATTGATGGTAAAAGAGAAGTAATTTCTGATTTAGCTTTTGAAGAATTTAAGAAAACAGGTTCTATGCCTGTTGCTATTAGTGGAAATACTCATCAACCCATTCTTGAGGATATAAAACAAAGGCTAGAAAAATTGCCCAGCAAATAAATTTTATAAATTTCCCATCTAAAAAGGAGGATAGCTTTCTGCTACCCTCCTTTTTGACTTAGCAGAAAAAGTCATTCCAAACTATTTTTCAAGAACAAAATTAATAGCTTCTAAGTCTGATGAACCAATATTCCATACACCATATACAGAAAAACCACCTGTTTTAGTAAAGTTTTTATCAAACCTAAGTGTAGCATCTACTTTATTTGTTCCTGTTAGGGTTTGTTCTCTACCATTTGGACTATCGCTATCTACAATTCTAAAAACTAACTTTTTGATTGTAGCATCATTAAGATTAGTGTTATCTGTTGGACGCAAATTACTTATGCTTACACTAATATTATAGAAGCGAGAATCATCACTTGTTATCTTAGGAATTTGTAAGTGCAAGAAATGGGTTTCTTGAGTTTTAAGATTAAGATAAGTATCCTTTATAACTGAGTGATCTCCCTCAAGCCTAAAATTAATTTCTGCCTGTAAGTATTCATTGTAAAGAAGTGCTGTGCGTTGGAGTTGATAAAGGTTTCGGTAAGGTTGCTCAATAGTTAAATCTAGGCTTGATGGAGAAAAGTTTGTATAAGGACTTGTTGCATTAGTATTAACTATCATAACCAAAACTTGCTTATTAACTGTAGGTTTAGAAAGCGTTTCAGCATTAGCAATTTCAAATTTATCATTAAAAGATCCTAAGCTTATTAATGACCTACTATCAGCATCATAGTTAAAAATATAAGCTAAAACATTTGATCCTGTTAAAGTAAATTTTAGCTTAGTGTTAGCTGCCCAATTTAATGAAGGGTTAAATTGATAGCTGTAAAGCGTGGCAGAAATGTCTTGTGATGTCCATTCAACTACCATACTAGTTTTTGTAGGATCGTCAAAAACAAATTTATTGTTTGCACTACCAAGAATTTGCATAAGTTGAGGAAATTCATTTTGGTAAATATCGCCTGACATCCAATCTTCACAAAAGCTGTCCCAAACATTTGTTAGCTGGTCAGCAGTATTAGTAGAAACAAATTTTTTAATTGGCTCAATTGGATTTGGGTTAGTAATACGACTCTTAATCAATGTGCCAATGCTATTATTAGCTGTTATTTCATTTGCTGCTTTTGATGTCACATAGCTTAAAAACATTGATGCTCCATAGCCATGGTTTTGAATCGATGTAATTTCTTCTGTGCTAGATGTTGCTGGTGGAAAATGTAGTCCGTGATGAAACAAAAATTGATATTTATCTTCTGCAACGTTGTCTGGAACTCTACTTGTATCTGTCATCTTCCACTCAAACCAAGTACAAATAGCTTCTTCTAACCAAAACCAAGGATCTGCACTAGTAGCCATAGCAAAATAGCTTCTTGAGTCATATAAACTTTGTGCTATGTGGCAAAGTTCATGAGGAATAGTTTCTCTAAGTTTTTGGCTAATAACATTACCTTCCATTATTCTTTCTTTATTTAGCCGGATAGAGTAATGATTTGGCCCAAAAAACTTTCCTAAAAATCCTGCTGTTGTTTCTCCTACACGACCTTCTTCTGAACTGCTAAAAGTTTCCATATCTAACACAATTGGAGCAGTTCGTTTGCTCATTGAAACGCCAAAAGATTATAGTTTGTTATAAGCTTCTTCAGCAATTTTTAATACTTCTTCAGCAACTTTTTCCATTGGGTCGCCTGATTTGCCTACATATGTTGCAATAAATTTGCCTGTGCTACTAGTCTTTGAACGTAGTTTTACAGCATGCATTTCTACTGCAATTTCATCTCTAAATAATGGCTCAATGCCTTGATCCATCATTAAAGTTTTAGTGGAAGTTTTAGGACTAATAGGCAAGTTAACAGAAACAAGATTGTTAGCCGATGTTGCTGGAATCGTTTGCGATACAGTATCAACTTTTCCCAAACTAGGGACAAATGTTTCTGTTGTTAACACAACAAAAGGATTACCTTCAAGATTATTACTTTCAGTCTCAAGACTTAATTTTACAGATTTATATAAATCTTGAGATAAACCTGTAACCCTATAAACATCAGAAGTCCTTATGTTATCCATTGTTGAAAGACCAATACCACGATAAACTTCTATTGTAGAAGGCGTTTTGATGGCTTTTTTAGGAATGGTGATAACTAAACCACCTGCCGCAACTGTGCCACCTTTTTTATCTACTGTTGTGCTAGAAAGTTTTTCCCAATTATCATCATCAACAATGGTTACAGTGTCTTGGCTATTTAAGGAAAGTTTATAAGTAGGGTCATCTAGCAGGCTTAAAATTATAGTTTCGTCACCTTCTGGAACTGTGTCATCTATTGGAATAATTGAAAGTGTTGCAGATGTAGCACCAGCAGGGATAACTAATTGATTAACTATACCTACATAATCTTGATTGATTGTTGCTGTTCCGCTAAGTTGGTAATTTATTACCACCATTTTGTTTAATTCCTCGCTACGGGTGATGGTAAAAACTCCAGCTACAGAATTTTTTTCATAAGCAAGCGGCGTTGTTGCTTTAACCGTTATAACAGGTAAGTTTTCTTGAATAACAGTTAAATTAACTAATGTTTGGTGTGTTTGTGTGCCACTAACACCAATAATATTAATTTGGTAGTTTCCCGCAGGAGTGTTGCTATTTGTTGTAACGCTGATATTACTTGTGTTGCCAGCAGTTACACTACTAGGAGAAAAGCTTACTCTAACACTATCTTGTTGGGGGGTTACTGAGCTACTTAAATTGATTGTTCCATTAAAACCAGCTATTGATTGGGTGTTAAGGGTGAAATTAGCTGTTTTTTCTGCTACAACTTGTTGTGATGATGGCGTAGCACTTAAAGAAAAATCCCCTGTTTGGCTAGATTCTTTAATAACTACAGCACGAATCATTATATTAGCGTCTGTGCCGTCGCTAAAGGCAAGAGGGCCACTAAAAGTTGCTCCTCCATTGGTTGAAAAATAGCTTCGCCTGCGTGCTAAACTATTTGTATCAGCAGCAAATCCAACTCCTGATGCTGGATTAGGTGCTTGATAACCTACGTAAATATCACCGGATGTAATGTTTACAGTAGAGTTAACCAGAAAATCAATATATGAGCCTAGGCTAGCAATTGTAACCCACTGACTTACTATCAAAGTAGGGTTAGATATAGGAGAACCATTTCCGAAAGGGTCTAAAAATGCAATTAGCCTTATAGAACGGCCTATTGGACTTGGCTGGCCTTGAAAGCTAGGAAAAAAGATGCGAATGGTTTTTAATTTTACTGGATAATTACTAGGTGTAAGTCGGTTTACTATCACTAACCCATCAGCTAGCACTCCTCGACCATCTAATGTCCCATCATCAACTTTTAATTCTTCTTCTGAGTCTGCATTAGGAATTACTTTATTTTCTGAAAAAATTATATTTGTTGTAGTGATAGGATAACTAACTGTTTCCTGTTGAAGTTGTGCGTTGCTTATAGGAGATATAATTATCGAGAATGCTAATAAAATTGAAATAATGGAGAAAAGAAAATAATATTTTTTGTTTGCCGCTACTAACATAAGAGTATCCTCCTTCCTTAGAAAGAGCTTGATTGCTCAATATATTCATGGCAAACGCAATAACTATTCCAACTATTTAATTTACGGATAAATGGGCCATATAAATTATGGCTTAGATGAAAAAGCGTAATAATAAACAAAAGATTAAATATAATAAATCTAATGATTATAACAAAATAAAAATCCTTATAATATAGCTTGTAACTACATAAAATAACAGCTAGTTATAGGTATATTAACTATTTTATTGAAAATAATAAAAATATATCAATAAGGATTATTATTTAATAATTTAGGAAGATTATTATTTTATTATTATTAAATAATTTTTGAGGAAATTTTCCCATAAGTAAAAATTTTTTTAATTTATTTCCTATATAATTAGCTTAAGTAAATTAACAGGCATATAAAAAAGTAGCTTTGTACTATCACTTATTTATTCCAAACTAAACATACTTGTTTGAATTTGCCTACAATGTTTATCGTAAATTATAAATATTATATGTAAAATTTCTCTTAAAAATACGCAAGAAATTTAATAATTTTTTATATCAATAATAAGAAATTATAGCTAATAAATTAGTCTAAGATACTGTATTATAACTAATTATATTAAATAATAAATATAAATAAAATGTGAAAAACTATATTAATATTTCCTAAAAACTATCTAAAAATTTAATTAACTATGTTGTCAAACAAAATATTGTATGTATAATCAACTTCTAAGAAAGTATATTTTTGTCAAAGGGACTTTTCAAAATACACTATAAAAATATGTCTTTTTAATCCTTCCCGCTTAAAAAGACCCCCTAACTAATAAAGTATAGAAACTAAAAAACAGGGAATGTTTTGGTTAGTACTTAATTTATATTAAAAATAATAAATTAAACTTCATAAAATAATCTGAAAATCGGCTAATATACTGATTTTTACTAACTTAGTATAAATAAATGCATGATAAGTCAAACATCCAAAAAATACGAAACAAATAATGCTCTGTTTAGCTTACTACAATCTTTAGAAGTAGAAAAGAAATCTTGCTTGCTTCAAGTTTCATCTAAAGAAGGGGATGGTTTTTTATACTTCTTTTTAGGCAAACTTGTAGATGCTCTTTATGAAGACTATGAAGGGGAAGAAGCTGTTTATAAGATTCTTTTCTGGGAAGATGTTGAAATAGATGTTAGAGATATAGTAAGAAAAGAGCAAACCCGCACAAATATTATAAATAAACCTTTATCGGTTCTATTTATGGAAGCTTCAAGGATAAATACCCAAAATAATTTACAAAAATTATCTTCAAAACCTAATTTATCTTTAGTGCAAGGTTCTGATAATGCTGAAAAATTATCTGTTGTTAAAGAAAAAGTTAATAAAGAATTAAGTAATACTCAGGAGGAAATACAGATGGGAAATATTAATGAATGTTTAAATGAGTTAATGAAAGTTGATGGAGCTATGGCTGCAAGTATTGTTGATGCAAAAAGCGGTATGGCTTTAGGTTCAATTGGTAGTGGCATAAATTTAGAACTTGCTGCGGCAGGTAATAGTGAAGTATTTCGATCAAAGTTAAAGACAATGCACAGCTTAGGCTTAAAAGATAAAATAGAAGATATTTTAATTACATTAGGTCAGCAATATCATCTTATACGTCCTTTAACTAATGCCCCAAATCTTTTTATCTATTTTGTATTAAATAGAGCGCAATCTAATTTAGCTATGGCTCGCTATAAATTAGGAGAACTTGAAGGCCGCTTAGAAGTTTAATAAACCTCTTAAGTTTTAGATAAAAAACCAGGTGTTTTAAGTTACGAAAAACTTAAAACACCTGGTTTTTTATCTAAAACTTACAGATATTTTTCTGCAAGTTTTTTCTTTTTTTACATTCCATTAAAAACCAATCTCTATAAATCAAACTTAAAAACTTAAATAAATAATTACCTAACATATGAGGTGATAAGGATATGTTTTTCTCTAAACTAACCAAACAGCCTAAATATCAGCTTAAAAACCAATCTATCATTTTATTTCTTACAATTTGTTTAGTTATTGGTTTATTAAATTCTAACAATTTACAAGCTGATACAACTAGTGCAAGCAATAAAAATTTTGAGTTAGCACAGCAGGCCAGAGCGATATTAACTAAAAATTGTTTGCAATGTCATGGAATGAATGGAGTAGCAACAAAAAATATTTTTGTGCTAGACCATGCTCGACTAATTGAAAATAAAACGGTTATTGCTGGTGATGCTAATTCTTTGCTACTTAAAATGGTTGAAACTAATGCAATGCCTATAGGCAAAAGTCCACTTTCTGAAAAAGATAAAGCTATTTTACGGACGTGGGTTTTAGCAGGTGCGCCAAGTTGGGATAAAGAGCAAGAAAAACCAACAGATAATATAAAAAATAAAAAATTTATTGCAGAATCAGCACTTCTTGCCACAATTGAAAAAGACCTTGAGCAAGCTTCTGAACGTTCACGGCCTTATTTGCGCTATTTTAGCATTACACATTTAAGCAATGCTTCTATTTCAGAAGAAGAATTAGAACAATATCGAGTTGGGCTAACAAAATTAATTAATAGTTTGTCCTGGCATAAGGAAATTACTATTCCCACACCAATTAATGCAGAAAAAACTTTGCTACGAATAGATTTACGTGATTTTAATTGGACAGCAGACACTTGGCGGACAATTTTGTCTTCTTATCCTTATGCTGTAAAGTTGCCTGCTAATGAAGTGATTAAATCTTTTTCAGGTGCAGAAATTCCTTATATTCGCGCCGATTGGTTTATGGCAAATGCTTCTGTAGCACCGCTTTATCATAATATTCTTTGTTTACCTAATACAATTACAGAGCTAGAAAAACTCTTAGGTGTTGATGTTAATCGTAATTTACAGGAAGAAAGAAATATTATTCGTGCAGGGTTGCGCAGTAGTGGAGTATCACAAAATAACCGTATTGTAGAGCGTCACGTTTCAAATTATGGAGCATACTGGAAAAGTTATGATTTTAGCTCTAGCTTAGATAGTCAAAATATTTTTAGCTCGCCTTTAACTATGACTTCGGCTGGTGGAGAAATGATTTTTAACCTTCCAAACGGAATGCAAGCTTATTTTCTTGTTGATAGCCATGGAAAACGCCTAGATGTCGCTCCTGTTGCAATTGTGTCGGATCGTAGTTCTCCAGAGAGTCCAATAATTCATAATGGCCGTTCTTGTATGAGTTGTCATTTTGCTGGAATGAAATATTTTCGTGATGATATGAGAAGCACTTTAGAAGCAGAATTAACTTCTGCTAGCCGAAACACTAGCCGCTATTTTACCCTAGAAAAAGCTTTAGCGATTTATCCAACACAAAACACTTTGGACAATCTTTTAGAGCAAGACCAAGACAGATTTCGTCAAGCAATAGAAAAAACTGGTAGCAAATTAAGTCCTAATCTTCAAAGTGAGCCAATTAATGCACTAGCGCGACGTTTTGAAGCAGAACTTTCTTTACCCTTAGCTGCTGCCGAAGCAGGACTGGACAAAGAAGAATTCTTAGCCCGTGTTCGTGCAAGCTCTCGACTTTCTTCGCTTGGCTATAGCCAATTAGTTGTTGCTAATGGTGCTTTTAAGCGCGATGCTTGGGAAAAATATTATAGTGATTTAGTTCAAGAGTTACATTTAGGTGAATATCTTTCTAGTCAAATTCTAGCTAAAAACTTACGCCAAAATAATCAAGCTGTAACTAAAAGTAATTTAAACACTTTACCTACTACTAATGTTGTAGCTCTTAACTCATCAACAAAATTAAATGCTCAAGGGCCACTAACATCAAGCTATGGAAATGCTAATGATAATAGCCCCGCCGCACTACTAAGGGCTTCACAAACTATTGGGATTCATACTAAAACTAGATTTTTTAATATAGATTTTCTTCAAACAGCTTTGCTTAATGACAAAGAGTTTCAATCACAAGGTCTAGCCATTTCTGATAATTGGTCAAACCTGAATTTAATAATCACCGTTGACCGACCTGTTTTTACCTTTGATTATACTTTTAACTTAAAACACGCTAAAAAAGGGATAATTTTAGCTAGCGGTAAAATTATTGCTGGCGATGCTAGAGCGGCAGCCCCAAAAATAGCCAAAGAGTTAATCAAACAAATACAAAATTTAAGAAAAGCAGGCGAGTAGTAAGAATACCAATTCTAAAAGAAGGTTAACTAGCTCTATAAATGCCTAATAGCTAGTTAACCTTCTTAAATTTACTAAACAATATAATTAAATGAATAAAAAAAGCCAAGTCACTAACTTTTTGAGTTTACTCATAGTTCTAGCCGTAAATTAACTGACCCGTCATTCAAATCAATACTTGATCCTAGTTAAAAATCGATATATAGTTAGCCCTCTTGCCGCAAATGATAATCAAGGAGTTTTTTCATGACATCAGTAGCAACCTCTAAGCATATGGTTAGAGGTGGTGAGTTTCTCATCACCGAAACTAACCCAAATTCTATTTTTACTCGTGACGATTTAGAAGAAATACAATATCAAGTAGCTAGTGCTATTAAAGAATTTTTTGATAAAGAAGTATTGCCTAGAACAGAAGAAATTGAAGCTCTAAATGTGGATACTATGCGAGAGCTAATGCGTAAGGCTGGCGATGTAGGATTGCTAGGTTTAGAAGTTCCTACCTCAATGGGAGGTTATGGAATGAAAAAATCTACAGCCCTTTTAGTAGGTGAAAACCACACTAAACAATTTTCTTTTGCTGGTTGTGTTGGTGTTCATACCTCAGTAGGAATGATTCCAATAGTTTATTTTGGAAGTGAAGACCAACGCAAAAAATATTTAACCAAACTTCTTTCTGGTGAATGGATTGCAGCTTATTGCTTAACTGAACCTCATTGCGGCTCAGATGCAATGTCAATTCGTACCACTGCAACACTTTCTGAAGATGGCAAACATTACATTATTAATGGAAGCAAAATGTGGATTACTAATGCTGGTTTTGCAAATCTATTTAATGTTGCTGCCAAAGTTGATGGAAAGAAATTCACTATGTTTATTGTTGAAGCCGATAGCCCAGGCATCACTCTAGGCAATGAAGAAAAGAAAATGGGCTTGACTGGCTCATCAACTCGTCCTGTATTTTTTGATAATGTAAAAGTGCCTATTGAAAATATTTTAGGTGAAATAGGAAAAGGTCATCATATTGCGTTTAATGCTCTAAATATGGGACGTATGAATATTGGCTCTGGTGCTTATGCTCAAATTAAACGCTCTATTGGTGTATCAGTTAAATACGGTAAAATGCGTAAAGCATTTGGGAAGTCAATTACAGATTTTGGTTTAATTAAACAAAAGCTGGCAGAAATGGCGATTCGTGCCTATGCTGTTGAATCAATGGCATTTCGTACCGCAGGGCTTATTGATGATCAACTTCATGGTTTAGACTCAGAAGCAAGTGATTATCTTGCTCGCTCAATGGAAGTTCTAAAGGAATATGCAATTGAAAGCTCAATAATGAAGGTTTATGGCTCAGAGGCCCAAGGCTATGCAGTTGATGAAGCGGTGCAAATTTTTGGCGGTAATGGCTATAGCAAGGAATATCCTGTTGAAAAAGATTATAGAGATGCTCGCCCAACACGTATTTTTGAAGGTACAAATGAAATTAACCGCATGTTAATTATTGATATGTTAATCAAGCGGGGAATGAGTGGCGATTTACCTATAGTTGAAGCTGGCGAAAGAACGATTAAGGATGTTTATGACACTGGCCCCTTACCACAATTAGATCCAAATCCCAAAGACGGAAGTTTATTTAGCACAGAGAAAACTTTAGTTGCCAATATGAAAAAAGCCTGCATTATGTTGCTTTGGCAAGCAGCGCAAAAATGGATGGTACAACTATCTGAAGAACAAGAAGTTGTTGCTGCAATTAGTGATTGCATCATGGAAACTTATGCTGCTGAAAGTACGCTACTTCGCACACTTAAACGTATTGAAAATAAGGGTGAAGCAGATAGCCAATATCATATTGATATGATGAAAGTTTTTATCAATGACTCAGTGATGAAGATGGAAGTAATTGCACGTAAGACTTTAGCTGTAATTAGTGAAGAAGCTGAGTTAAGCGCGTCATTAAAATCACTCCATCGCTTATTGCAATGGCAACCCATCAACACAGTCACAGCCCGCCGCCGTATTGCGGATAGGATTATTGACCAAGAATGTTATCCATTTGATTAAGGAGATTATTTTTTATGAGCTTAAATAGAGTAGCAATCATTGCTGGTTGTCGTACTCCATTTGTGAAAGCAAGTGGTTCATTTAGTGAAATGACGGCATTAGACCTTGGTAAAGCTTGCGTTAGAGAATTAATTAACCGTGCAGACCTTAACCCAAAAGAAATAGATGAAATAGTTTATGGTACAGCTATTAGTAAGCCTTCTGTTGCTAATATTGCTCGTGAAGTTGGTCTAACTATTGGTATGCCACATTCTGCCCCTGGTCATACTGTACAAATGGCTTGTGCAACAGGTGCGCGGGCAATTGCTTCTGCTGCTGCTTCTGTAGCGTTAGGTAATTCTCAAGTTGCAATTGCTGGCGGTGCTGAATCTTTATCTGATGTTCCAATGACAGTATCAGAACCTTTTCGCCGTATTTTAATGGATGCTAGCACTAAGAAAACTCAAGAAGAAAAAATGTACACAATTATGCAGGTTAAACTGCAAGATATTATGCCTGCAAATATTTCTATTTCTGAGCCTTATACAGGCTTAACTATGGGTGAACATTGCGAAATACTAGCTCGTGAATGGGGCGTTAGTCGCCAAGATCAAGATGAATATGCTTATCGTAGCCATCTTTTTGCAGGTCGTGGTTATGAAGCAGGTCATATTCCTGCTGAAATTGCCACAGTTTATGCTCCAAAAAGTTATAAGCCAATAACAGAAGATGACATTGTTCGTAAAGTTCCAGATCGCGCTAAAATCGCTTCTCTGAAGCCTGCTTTTGATAAAGAGTTTGGAACTGTCACCCCAGCTAATTCTAGCCCGTTAACAGATGGTGCATCAGCCGTGTTACTTATGACAGAAGAAAAAGCTAAAGCTCTTGGCTATAAACCTCTAGCCTATATCAAACATTGTTCCTTTGCTGGTTTAGACCCTGATCGAGGTTTGTTGCTCGGCCCTGCTTTTGCTACAGCTAAAGCCTTTGCTCAAACTAAGCTTACTTTAGCTGATATGGATTTAATTGAGATGCACGAAGCTTTTGCAGGACAAATTCTTTGCAATCTTAAAGCTTTTGCTTGTAAGAAGTTTGCTGAAGAACGCCTAGGACGTAGCGAGCCACTTGGAGAAATGAACATGGATAAATTTAACGTTTATGGCGGGTCGGTTTCTTTAGGTCATCCATTTGGTGCAACAGGCGCACGACTAGTAACGACTTTAGCTTATGAAATGAATCGCCGAGATAGCCAACTTGGTATGGTGACAATTTGCGCTGGTGGTGCATTGGGTGCAACCATTATTTTAGAGCGTGGGAATTAAGGAGACTTATGGAAAACAATATTCTTACTTTAGAAGTAAATAAAGATGGGGTAGGCACAATTATTATTGATCTACCAGGTGAAAAACTAAATGTTCTAAAACGCCAAGCCCTAGAAGAATTAGAGCAAATTCTTACCAAATTTGAAACAGATAGCAATATCCGAGCCTTAGTTTTAATTAGTGGTAAAGAAGATAATTTTCTAGCAGGTGCAGATATTACAATGTTTGCCGATCTAAAAACTGCTGAAGATGGCTATCAAGGAAGCCGTGCAGCACATAAACTATTTTCTCGTCTCTTTGATTCACCTAAACCTGTAGTTTGTGCTATCAATGGCGCGTGTCTTGGTGGTGGATTAGAGATTGCCCTTAATTGTCATTATCGAATTGCTACAGATCATCCAAAGACGACTTTTGCACTTCCTGAAGTTAAACTTGGGTTACTTCCTGGTGCTACTGGTCTAAATCGTTTAATCCGCTTAATTCCTCTAGAAATGGCATTACAATCAATTTTAGAAGGAAAAAATATTTTTCCTCCACGAGCTAAGTTTGTAGGGTTAATTGATGAAGTTGTTCCTGCTGCATTTTTACGTAGAGCAGCAGAAGACCGAGCCTTAAAACTAGCTAACAAGACCCTAAAAATTACTCGTCCAATCTGGCCCATTCCACAAGGTGAAGCTTTAACTACGCTCTTAAAAGGTGCTAAAACAATGGTAGATAAACACACCAAAGGCGTTTATCCAGCACCTTATAAAATTCTACATGCAATTGAAGAAAGTTTGACTAAAGGCTTAGAAGCAGGGCTAGAAGCTGAAGCACGTGGATTTGGTGAACTAGTTGTTTCTAGTGAAGCTCATAGCCTAATACATCTTTTCTTTGCTAGCACTGAATCAAAGAAAGACACCTCCGTTGCTCCAAGCGTTAAGCCAATGAAAGTAACAAAAATCGGTGTTTTAGGTGCAGGGTTAATGGGTGCAGGTGTTGCGGCTGTTAGCACAGATACGGGCTATGCTGTAAGAATGAAAGACCGTGATCACGCGGCAGTAGGAAAAGGCATTGCTTATGTAGCTGAAATAATTAATGAAAAAATATGCCAAACGTCGTAACGGCAACATTGATGTATTTAAGCGAATGGATAGAGTTTCTGGATGTACAGATTACACAGGTTTTAAGGATGTAGACATTGTTATTGAAGCTGTTTTTGAAGATGTTCCGCTAAAACATAAAATTATTAAAGAAGTAGAAGCCGTAATACCTGAACATGCAATTTTTGCTAGCAACACATCTGCTATTCCTATTTCTCTTCTAGCACAAGCTTCTAAACGTCCAGAAAAATTTATTGGAATGCACTTCTTTTCACCTGTTCATAAAATGCCACTTGTAGAAATTATTGTTACAGAAAAAACTTCTCCTGAAACCATTGCAACAACTGTAGAAATCAGTAAACGCTATGGTAAAACTCCAATTGTTGTTAATGATGGTTTTGGTTTCTACACTTCGCGCGTTATTGGTCGTTATGTGATGGAAGCTTATTGTGGGCTAGATGAAGGCTATAAGATTGAAGACCTTGATCAAGCAGCAACTAAAGTTGGTTTTCCTGTCGGGCCAGTAGTTTTAAGCGATGAAGTTGGAATTGATGTTGCAGAAAAAGCTGGCAAAGTAATAGCACAAGTTTTTGGTAGCAGAATGAAAGGGCCAGACCTAGTTTCTAAAGTAGTTGCTGATGGTCGTTTTGGTCGTAAGAATGGACGAGGTTTTTATCTCTACAATGATGGCAAAAAAGGCGGCGTTGACCATAGTATTTATAGCCTAATTCCTTATGGTCATGACCGTAAGCCAGCCGATTTAGCAGAAATCGCTGACCGTTATCTTTATGCTTTTGTTAATGAAAGTGCTTTATGTTTGCAAGAAAATATTTTGCGTAATCCTCGTGATGGGGATGTTGGCGGTGTGATGGGCATAGGCTTTCCTCCAATTCTAGGCGGGCCATTTTACTATGCTGATAAAATTGGACTAGATAAAGTAGTTAAAAACTTACATAAACTGGCTGAAAAATATGGTGAACGCTTCCAACCAGCACAAATTCTTATAGATATGGCAGCAGCAGAGAAAACTTTTTTCCCTAAAAAATAGTCACTAAAACTTTCTACTTAGTAAAAAAATAGCCACTAAAAAACTATATTTTTAGTGGCTAAATTTATTTGCCCAGCCGTTTCCAGCTTTTAGGAAATTTGGTTGAGAGATCAAAGAAACACTTTTACTTGTTTGCCCACTTTTATCTTGTTTTGCGCATTAATTTATATATTTGCAAAAAAATAAAGTTTTGTTATAAAGACGTAAACAGTTAAAAAAAACGTACAAAATTTTAGAAAAAAGTAACAAAAAACTTTACGAAATACTTAAGTAGGTAAAAATGATAGAGACAAATAATTTAACACAGTTAATTGGTGAAACTATTTGTAAACGATATAAATTGTTAAAAATTCTTGGTGAAGGTGGTATGGGAGTTGTCTTTGAGGCTGTGGACGAAGAAGAAAAAAGAATTGTTGCTATTAAATTGTTATTTACAGAAATAGCTTCTGATAATGTGGGAAAGAAACGCTTTTTTAGAGAAGCTAAAATGGGTATGGCCCTTGTCCATCCTAATGTTGTTAGAACTTATAATTATGGAGAGGTTGATGAAAATACTATTTTTATCTCAATGGAATATGTTAGAGGAGAATCATTAAGTGCTTACATTAAAAAAGAAGCACCTTTAAGACCTAAAGATAGTTTATCAATTGTTAAGCAACTTTGTGAGTCGCTAGAATATGCCCATCAAAAACAAGTTCTACATAGAGATCTAAAACCTGCTAATATTTTGCTTTCTAAAAATGAGTTGGGGGAAATCCAAGTAAAATTAGCTGATTTTGGTATCGCTAAACTACTTGCACCCAATGAGGATATTACTAGCGGGACAAATTTAACTGAAACAGGAGTAATATTAGGTACAATTCATTATATTGCTCCTGAATATTTGCTTTGTGTAGATTTAAGCCCTGCTTCAGATGTTTATAGTTTAGGGGTAATAATTTATCAATTACTTACAGATAGATATCCAGTTATTGGTATTACCAAAGAACAATTACTATATAACAAAGTCTATAAAGATATTACTCCTCCTTCGCAAGCATATAAATTTTTTCCTCAAGCATTAGACAAAGTATTGATGAAGGTTCTAAATCGTAATCCAGTGGAAAGATACAAAAGCGCATTGGATTTTTGGGAAGATTTTAGACAAATTGTTGAAAGTTTACAGTAATACTAAATAGTTTGTTTAACTTGGGTTACAGGCATTGAAACTATATGAGGGTTAGTTTTCCCTAACCAAATAGCTATTTTTGTTAATAAATTATTATACCTAGGCACAAAAGCATCTATAGTTTTATGAAATAGCTTTAGCATTCTTAATCCAAAAATTGTACTAGGAATATATCTAGTATGAAAATGATTAAGATTAAAGTTAATAGTCAAGATTGAAGCTACATTTAACATAAAAGAATAGTAATGTCTAAGCCTGCCTTGATACCAAAGAGTTTCTAAAAGTTGGTTAACGCTTCTAATTTGCATAGAAGCTTTTTCATGATAAATTAGCCGTTTTTTAGGACATAAAATGGGAGAATTTTTAGCTAAAGCATCTTTAATAATATTTGAAGCAGAAAAACCTGTGCGTAAAGAAGCCGTAAAGCCGCTAGAAAGCAGGGCATCTACTAAAAAGGCTGCTTCACCAATAGCAATCCAATTTTCTCCATTACTTTTATGTGAAACCATATCTTGAAAAGTACAAGTCCAAAACTTGGTTTCTTTTGTAATTAGAGGTGCTAACCAATGTAGACTCTCATGTTTTTGTGTAAGGTGAAGAAAAATTTCTGCTAAAGATGAGAATTCTTTTCGTAAAGTGGCAAAATCTCTTTCTGTAACAACTATTCCAATATCAGTAACATCTTGAGAAATATGAATATCCCAAATCCAAGCTGGGTCATTCATTGTGTCATCTGTACGGATTCTTGTTCCTGTGTTGTCATAAGTATGTGGAAATCTAGCACGAATATTTACTTTTTTTGCTCCAATAGTAGTTTGACCTATACCAAATGCTCTACGAAATAAGCTAGCTTGACCTGTAGCATCAAGATAAAATTTTCCAGTAAATTGACGACCATCAGCTAAAGTTACACTAGTTACACGATCGTTTTCAGTTGCTATTTTGGTTGCTTTACCCTGTAATTAGCTTTGCACCTGCTGATAAAGCTGTATTAATTAAATCAATATCTATTAATTCCCGGTTAAAGATGAATTGAAGGTTTACCACGTCCGACCATTCCCATTAAAACCTTAAATAACAAGGAAAATCCAAATCTTGCTTCAATACTAGGTTGGCTAACAGATGAAGCAATAGCTCCATGCTTAAAAGTAGCTTTTCCTTCTGCTACTAATTGTTCAATAGGTAAGCCTAGCTTTTCAAGAAGATAGGTGCTTCCCAGTCTAAAGATTCTCCAACTCGAAAATGTCCAACAGCATTACGTTCAATTACTAAAATACGATAGCCTAATCTAGCTAGTAAAATAGATAGAGCAATACCACCTAAGCCAGAGCCTACAACAATAACGTCCCAAAGCGTGTCAGCTTTAGTAATTTCATTAGATATTTTATTAGTTTGCTCCATAAATTTTATAACCTTCTTTATTTAGTAATTGAAATATTTCTTTGGGGCTAAATAAATCACTTAAAAGTAGCGTTTTATTTGGAAAATTCAAGTTATTTTCTAATAATTTTTTAGCTGTCCATACACTTGGAAGTGCTGGAATATTAAGTCCTTCGCTATTTGCTAGAATTTCAATTGTATCTAAAATATTCTGATTTTTATCTAAAGTTTCTATTAGTAAAATACCTGTTTGGCTACCAATAGATTTAACTATGGGAGTAAATAAATCAGCTATTTTAGATAAGTTAAATAATAAATTATCTGGTATTTTAGGAAGTATTTTACTAGCTAAAAATAATAAATAACTATAAATAGGTTTATCAAAGCCTACATAAAAGTTAGCTTCCAAGAATTGATTATTTATTTTTACCCCTATTTGCTCAAAGGCCGATGGATAGTTACCATAAAGGCGTTTTCCTGCTTGAGGAAAAATTTTTTATAAGTTGAGCAAAATATTTTCTATTGTTTTTATCAAGCTTTCCCAAAGGACGCAGTAAGCTATAAATTAAAGTTGGGGAAACATTATTATTAGACCCCATACTTAAAAAGACGCGAATTTCAGCTAAATTTTTTTCTTCTTTCCAAATTTGCACAATAGTTTCTATAAGTGCTGGAATTGTTGAACAACCTGTAACCACATAAGAGGAATTTTTATTTGATAAGGCTATATTTTCTACCTGGCTGATAAAATCTTTGGTTTCAGCAATATCTATATAATGACAATTAGCCTTAAAACAAGTATTTAATAATAACTCTGGATTATATTCAAATGGCCCAACACTATTAATTACAACATTTATGTCTACTAAAACTCTTTCTAAGGATTCTTGATTGAAAATATCAACTTGGCGAAAAGAGCTATCTTGTTTTGGAATCTTGCGACAAGCTTTAATAATTTCTGTGTTAGTTAATAAACGCTCTGATAATTTAACAATTCTTTGCCCAATAACTCCTGTAGCACCAATAATTAGTAGTTTCTTCATTAAAAGTTAAAATACTTGTTTTTGGCTAAGTTCAGGTACCATTTTGTCTAAACGAGTTGCTAACTTAGGTAAATGGCAAGTAGGAACTTTAGGGTATAAATGATGCTCAACGTGGAAAAACATATTAAATGAAATAAAATTTTTTACACTACCTCGTAAAGTACGAGCAATAAAATGATAACGATCACAATCGTGATGAACAGTCCAAACAGCAAAAAAGGAAGTTAAACATTGTCCAACAGACATTGTAATTATATGATATTTAAGCATTTGTAGGTCTAAAACGCTAAAAGCTAAAACTATAATTGCTAAAGTTGCCAGTAGTTCTAAATAGAGCCAGTGTTTTTGCTTCCCTTTTGCAGTGCTTAATGCTTTTAGATGAAGGCGAATAGGAAATAGCGGCCCGACTAATATTGCTTTTAGTCCGCTAAGTTTAGCACTAGCCGCTTCAACGTCTTGTTCATCCATACAATGTTTATGATGTTCTAGATGTGTAATTTGTACTGCGTGCATAGATCCTAGCATTAGCAAGCTAAGAATAAAAATAATCCATTCAGTTAAACTTTGAGAAATTCCTAAAGCATAATGATAAGCATTATGTACTTGTCTAAGACCTGTAAGGAAAAAGATAAATGACAAAGGTAAAGCTATTAAATAGAAGCCTTTATGAGCTAAATATAAAGAAGACACTAGCCAAGGTAGAGAAATAAATAATTCTTTTATAACCTCATATTTACTTAAACTAAGTAAATCTTTCCACTCTACTTGACGAACTCGGGGGTCTTTCATTATTTCTATCATGAAAAGTTAATCCTTCGAGAAAAAGAGTTTGTTTTTAATAAATGAAATTAGACCACCCATTTATGGGTGGGATGAATTTAAATAATCAAGTATGTGTTTGGTATGAATTTGATAACGCTTCTGATAATAATTTATTTGCTCTTTGGCTACATCATCATTAAACTTTCTTAATTTACGAAGACAATCAATATCACAACTTAACTGAGCTTGAGAAATTTTTAGTTCTTGTTCGTTTCTTATAGGTTCATCAATAGGAAAGTCATCTGGGATAAGAAAAACACGCATTTTTTCTTGTTCATAAATTAAGCCTGTCAATGCTGCTGCTAGCTCATCAATTGTAGTTTGTTGATCTTCGGGTGTATACATCCTAATATAAATAATTGCGTCTTCTCCTCGAACAGGATAAGCAAGACGGCCTAAAAGAGGAAATTTTTCCATTAAATGTGCAATAAATTTACGACCAGCACGGCGTTCTGTCGCAGTAAGGCGACGCTCAGGAAGAGAAAGGTTTTCTTTTAACATAGGAACTTTATTAAGAAGTTTTAGATGTTTTTTTGGTAAGCAAATATTACTTTACTAATTCCTCAAAGGCAAAGAGAAAATCTTAGTTAAGGCTATATTTTTTACTACCAAACAGCTTTTTTTATTACCAAATGTCTTGATTTCTAATGCTAGGAAATTTATCATAACCATTTGCCAACCTATTTTCAGGAGAACAAATAATGGAAGCACTAGGACTAATTGAAACTAAAGGATTAGTAGCCATGATTGAAGCGGCTGATGCTATGGTAAAGGCTGCTAATGTGCGTTTTGTAAGATATGAAAAAATTGGAGATGCTTTAGTTACAGCTATTATACGGGGTGATGTTGCATCAGTAAAAGCTGCTATTGAAGCAGGTGCTGTTGCAGCACGTCGGGTTGGTCAATTAATGAGTGTGCATGTTATTCCACGACCACATGAAAATATTGAAATCTCTTTACCTTTAAAATCTAAGTAAATTTACAATTAAAAATTTATTTCTTTATTGTCTAAAATTCTGCTAAGGCTAATCAAAACTTATCGATTAGCCTCTTGCCGTCAACCAGTTGTCTTTGCTAGCATTAGTCAATTTCCTGCGTTACTATTATCAAACGCCGGGTCTTTTCCCAAATACAAATTAAAAACTTTCTATAAGTTTTCAAAACTTAACCCGATTTTTTAGCATGGGATGGGTAAATGTCCACATCAAAAGTTGAATCAAATTTAGAAAAAGAAGCTATAAATAAAGCTAATGTTGAAGTTAAAGCTGATAGCACAACAGAAAATCAAACTGCTGCTAGAGGCAGAAGAGAAAAATCTATTGTAGATGACTTCTTAAAACTACTTAGTTCCGTTAAATTTGGTATTTTATTATTGGTATTATTAATGATTTTTTCTATGATAGGAACTTTTGTAGTACAAGAAGGGACATCAGATTTTCAAAAGTTCTATGAATCGTTAACACCCGCAGAAGAATCTCTATATAGGATGTTAGGCTTTTTTGATATTTATCATAGTTGGTATTTTAACTTACTATTATTAACTTTAGCTCTAAACATTATTTTGGCTACAATTGATCGTGCGCCAGGTTATTGGCATTTCTTTGTAAAGCCAAAGCTTACAGTATCGGAAAATTATACTCGTTTTCAACCTTGGTATTCTCATTATAAGGTTGCAAAAGCAGAAGTCCCAACAGAAGTAATAAAGAAAGTTTCGGAAGAAGCAAAACATGTTTTAATGCCAACCTGGGCATTAATGTTTGGCCCACTTGCCAATGTTTTATCAAAACTTAGCACATTAAGATTTCGCGTTTCTCAAGAAGATGGTGGAACTACAGTTTTTGTAGAACGTGGTGTTTGGAATCGCTATGCTTTTTGTTTAGTTCATATTGGGTTGTTAGCAATTTTAATAGGTTGGTTTATTGGTATTAAATGGGGACAAAAGGGGGTTGTAAGTTTAGCTCCTGGCGAAGCTGCTTCAACTTTTATTTCGCCTGGTGCAAATGGAAGTGTTAACACTTTTCAAATGCCTTTTCGCTTGATTTGCTATGATATTGAGCAAAGTTTAATCAATTCAAAAAAACCTGATCTTAGCCCTTCTAACACTTTAGATTGGTATACTAGGGTTTATTTTGATGATGGACAAAAGAAATATGATGGAAATGTTCACTTAAATTCACCTGTAGATTTTCGCGGCTATCGGTTCTTTCAAGCTAGCTTTGATGAAGCTAAATCAGCCCGCAAACTTACTCTTTTAGTAGTTCCAAAAGATGGTAAAGGTGAAGCACAAGAAATCACTCTTAATCGTCCTAGCCCAAAAACTAGTGGAGAAATAGAAGTTCCTAATTTAGGAAAAGTTCGTTGGAAGAATTTTTATTCTGATTTCCAATATGATCCAAAGGCAGGAAAACCTTTTTCTTCTGATGGGAATTTTTCTAGACCTGTTGCTGATATAGAAATTTTACTAGCTGATGGAACAGTAAAAAATGTTTATGGTTTTCCTCAAGAAATGATGGAGCAAGTTAAGGCTGCCCCATTTTTAGCAGATAAGACTACTGTAGGTGATTACAACGTTTTTCTAAAAGACTTTGAAAAAGTCTCACGTGCGCATACTCTTCAAGTTCAATATGACCCAGGTGTAAATACTATATATTGGGGTTGTGCCTTTTTAGTAATGGCTTTATTAACAACATTTTTCTTCTCTCATGAAAGAATTTGGGTTTATATCAAACCAGGTCAAAATAATGAATTACACCTACATTTTGCAGGAAATACTAGCCGCAATCGTCCAAGTTTTGATATTCGTTATGGCAAACTACTTTCACTTTTCCAAGAAAATTTCAAAGATGCTTCATTACTTAAACAAATAAGGCCAGAAGAAAGCCTTGGAACAGATTTAACAAAAGGAAAAGGTAAACAAAAAAGAAAGTTAACTAGCACTTAAATAAAAGGGATTTTAATCTAAAATACTAATAAGACAAAATAATATAACCTAGGATTAAAACCCTAGGTTATATTATTTAATGCGCACTATATTTACTTACTTCATTGCTAAATTTTTCAAATAAATAATCTACATCGTGTGGCCTAGGGGCTGCTTCAGGCTGATAGTGCACAGAAAAAACAGGCAAATGTTTATGTTGCAAGCCCTCTAAAGTTTGGTCATTTAAGTTTAAGTGAGTCATTTCTAATTCATTTGGTAGAGAATCTATTTCTACACTAAAACCATGATTATGTGATGTAATTTCTACTTTGCCAGTTAAAAGGTTTTTTACAGGTTGATTGCCTCCACGATGACCAAATTTTAATTTATAAGTTTTGCTACCAAATGCTAAGGCTAATAATTGATGACCAAGGCAAATGCCAAAAATTGGATAATGATCTGCTAAATGTCGAATAGTGTTAGCAATTTCTTTTAATGGAGCAGGGTCTCCTGGCCCATTGGAAAGAAAAATTCCATCTGGGTTAAGTTGCTGAATTTCTTCAAAGCTTGTCCACGCAGGTACAACAGTTATATCAAACCCTTGTCTATCTAAAGATCTTAAAATATTATGCTTAATACCAAAATCATAAGCAATAATTTTAGCTTTAGAGTTGTTTTGGGAAAATTCTTTTGTCCACAAATATTTATTTTTACAAGAAACTTGTGTAGCTAATTCTTGGCCTAGCATTTGTGGTGTAGCACGAAGTTGTGTAAGCAAAGTATCTAAATCATCTGTTTGATTAGATATAATTCCTCGCATTGCTCCACGATTTCGGATATGTCTTACTAGCTTACGGGTATCTATATCAGTAATTCCAATGATATTATTTTCTTCTAAGTATTGGCCTAGTGACTTAGTTGATTGCCAATTACTAGCTCGCTCGCTATATTCACGTACTACTAAGCCCTTTGCAAAAGGTTTAGAGGATTCGCCATCATTAGGATTAATTCCATAATTACCAATTAAAGGATAGGTCATTACTACGATTTGTTCGCTATAAGAAGGGTCGGTAAGAATTTCTTGGTAGCCAGTTAAAGAAGTATTAAAGACAACTTCTCCAGTAGTTTTCCCTGTTTTACCAAAACTATACCCATTAAAAGTAGTCCCATCTTCTAACAGCAGCAAAGCACGAAGTTTATTCAAAGATTTTTTCCTTAATTTCAAGATTTATTTTACATTATCACGCAAAAATATTTGCCATCAAGAAAAGCCAACGGAAGCAAGAATTTTTAAGCTAAAAATAAGTAGGGAATTTTTCTGGAAAAATCGGAAAAATTGTTGCAAGAGATAAAACGGCCAGCATTCTCAAAATAACAATAAATAAAAATAAAATTTTTTAGAGGTGTAAATATTTATGTATAAAGTGTTTATCTCAATATTTTTCTTATTAGCTTTTTCATCTTTTGCTCAAGCTCAAAGCTCTATTCCTAAAGTAGAGTTATTTACAGGCTATTCTAGCTTAAATAGTGAATTTGGCAATAATCTTAATGGTGTGACAACTTCTATTAGCGGACAGCTTACTAAGTCTGTTTCAGCAGTTGCAGATATTAGTTTTTATAGTAAAAATGGTAGTAATGCTACTTTGCTACTTTTTGGCCCTCGTTATTCTGTTAGAACCAATAGCCGTTTTACTCCTTATTTTCATGCTCTATTTGGGGGTGTTGCTCCAATAGGTACATTTGCTATGAATTTTGGCGGCGGCGTAGATTACAAAGTTAACAAAAATATTAGTGTAAGATTAATCCAAGCTGATTATGTGCAGTTTCGTAATGGCAATGGTGCGCTAAATAACGCTAGAATTTCTACAGGCATAGTCTTTACCTTTGGTAATAAATAATAGACCTAGAGTTTTTCCTATCAAAACAAACTAGAATAAACGACCAAAAACACTCAAATAACCACACAAAAATTAAGTAAATCGGGTAGTATCTTAGTTATATTTAAGAGGCTACCCAATTTGCTTGTGAGAAATTTTCCTTAAACTTCAAAGACAAGCAATAATAGTGTTGCTAGCCCATCAAAAGTATTAAATAATACAATTACTTGCTTTAGGTTTTGTGTGTGGAGTCCCGAAAAATGTCTTATCTTAATGAACTGATTCAAAAGTTAAAAAATAAAAATAATATATTATCGCAAAACATTGAAAATACAGAAGATATTAATACAAAAGATTATTTAATTAATGCACTAAAAAATGAAGATGCATGGGTACGTGCTGAAGCAGCCGAGGCTTTAGGCGAGCTAGGGGATGTTACTACGGCGGAACATTTAGTGCAAGTGCTGTCAGATACTGATGCAGAAGTACGTAGAAAAGTAACAATGGCATTAGGTAAATTAGTTGAACCCTTAATATCTGCCTTAATTAATCCTAATAGTGACATACGTTGTGAAGCTGCTGGAACTTTAGGAGAAATAAAAGATTTACGAGCAGTTGAGCCATTGATTATTGCATTAAAAGATACTCATCAAGGTGTAAGACAAAATGCAGTTTGGTCATTGACACAAATTAAGGATATTCAAGCTGTAGAGCCTTTAATTGAGCTACTTAAAGATGAAAGTTCTGTTATTAGATTAAATGTTGCTAGTGCTTTGGGCGAATTAAGAGACTCTCGCGCAGTTGATTCGCTTATTGTTGCACTTGATGATGCAAGTTCAGAAGTTAGGCAAAATGCTATTTGGGCTTTAGGAAGAATCAAAGATATACGTAGCATAAAACCTTTAGTTGATAAGCTAAAAGATGCTGATTTAGCTGTAAGAATGATAACTGTTAAATCACTAGCAGAAATACGAGAATATGATACCTTAAAAGAGTTAATAAATTTACTTTATCAAGAAGAAAACATGGAAGTGAGAGAAACAGCAGCATCTGCTTTAGTAGCTTTGGGAGTAAATTATCCATATGTTGCTGCTACTTTGCCGGTAGCCTTAAAAGCTAAAAGGCCAGAAATTAGATATGCTGTTTTAGGAGCTATGGCACAGTTAGATAATGTGGAATTAATAGATGAAATTATTACTACACTAAAAACAGATGAAAATTCTGATGTAAGAAAGCGGGCTGTTTATGCTTTAGGGACAAAGAAAATGATCGTGCTATTACTGCGCTTCTTGAGACTATTCGTAACAAGGAAGAAATTACAGAAATTCGCTATTTTGCTGGCTATTCTTTAGCCAAAATAGATGATGTTAGGGTTGTACCTATTTTGATTAAGCGATTGGGAGATGAAGACATAGACACTAGAGTAGGAGCAATTATTGCATTAAGTGAAATGAAATCTGATTTTGTTGTTAGTAAATTAATTGCGGCTCTAAATAACCCTATTGAACATAATGATTTTGCTCGGGAGTCTGCTGCACTAGTATTAGGTAAAATTCAAAATGAGCATGCAGTAAAATCACTGGTGACAGCATTAAGTGATAGATCTACTGCTGTTAGACAAAGAGCCGGAGAAGCTTTAATAAAGATATTAGATTTTGACGCAGTAAAATACTTAATACCAGCTTTAGCAAGTGAAGATATGGAAGTAAGACAAACGGCTGTGTTTAACTTATCAAAAATGAAAGATGTTAGGGTAGTTTATAAGTTGCTAGACTTTTTAGAAGAAGCTAGTGTTGATGGTCGAGCCGGAGCAATTGTTGCTTTAGCTGAAATGAAAGACTTGCCAGTTGTTGAAATACTAATAGAATCATTAAGAGATGTTAATTCAAATGTTAGAGAAGGTGCAGCAATTACTCTAGGTCGTCTTGGTAATAGTGAAGCTGTAGAGCCTTTGATTGCTTTGCTAAGAGATGAAGTTTCAAGTGTTCGTTATCATACAATGGAATCCTTAGCGAAACTAAAAGATAAAAGAGTAGTTGAAGCCTTTATAAAGCTACTTGAAGATGAAGAGCCAGATATTAGAAGAAAAGTAGCAGAAATATTAGCAGAATTTGACGATGAGCAAGCAATTAAAGCTTTGCGTAAAGCTCTAAAAGATCCTGTTCCGGCTGTTCAAGATGCAGCTAAAGAAGCATTGTTGCAACTTTATCGAAACTAGTTTTCAGCAGGAGTAATTTTATATTTTAAGCAAACCTTTTATAATTTTTTATCCATCCAAACTTCTTAAGGTGACTAACCAATAGAGGTAAAAATATGTATCAGAAGAATATAAGAATAATTTTTTTTATTACAATAATTTGTTTTTCAGTAATAACTCTTACAACTTTTAATCCTTCTACTTTAGCCTACTATCAACAATCTAAAGCTTTAACAAAAGCAGATGTCTTAAAACGTCTGGAATCAGCTAGCAGGCATGAGATTGTCCAAGGCGATATTGCAGCCGAAGTTAACGAAAAAGGAATAGATTTTTCTCTAACAGACGAAATAATTAGAGAATTTCGTAAAGCAGGTGCTAAATCATTGGTAATAGATGCTTTATTAAGAGCAGCATCTAATAAATCTATGCCTATAGCAGAACCGATAGATGACGGACAATTTAACCCTGATGAAGACTCAGATCCAGCAACCATAGCAAAAAGACTTGCCAATTTACCTGTTATTGAACAAGCAAGACATTATGCTTTAAGTTATGTCGAAGAATTACCTAATTTTATTGTTAATCAAAGAGTATCACGTTTTACCCGTGACCCTCGTAGCGGGCAATGGAGACCAAAAGATATTTTAGATATAGAAGTTACTTTTGAAGCAACCAAGGGTGAAAGCTATAAACTAAAATCCATTAATGGTAGACCTGCTAGTAATGGTTATGACAATGTGGGTGGTGCTAGTTCTACAGGTGAATTTGGTACGGTTTTAGTAGCACTTTTTCGACCAGATGCAAGGGCAGATTTTAAGCAAGGCCCATCTGATCGTATAGATGGCCGTAGGGCAACAATATATGATTTTCGTATATTAACCAAAAATTCTACTTATCAAGTAACAGAAACACGCTCTAATCAATCAGTAATTTCTGGATATCGCGGCAGTGTTTGGGTTGATGAAGAAACTAAACGTATTTTGCGAATTGAGCAAGCTGCTGATGATATTCCACCTAATTTTCCTATAACTGTTTCAGAATCAGCAGTTGATTATGGTTGGTTTGAAATAAATGGAGAAAAATTTCTGCTTCCTAAACGTGCAGAGTTAATTATTGGCTCTGATCGTGACCGACTCTATAGCCGAAATGTACTAGAATTTACTAACTACAGACGCTTTGAAACAGATATTCGTATTGGAGCAGATGAGGATGATTAACAATCAACAGCAAGTTTTTGGACTATTTTGATTGCTAAGTAGTTGGCTCATGCTTTTTGAGTTTGATGCGTCTAGGCTAGTCATAATAACTATTTTATTCTTTAATTGGAATTAAAAGCTGAGTAAATTTGTCTAAACATTTAACTTGTTGTGATAGCAAGTAGTCATTGGCTGTTTTAATCATTTTTTTGCCTGTTTCATTTGCCAACAATGCGCCACATTGACGATAAGCAACAATTGCGTATAACTGCATGTTGGCTGAAAGGAAAACTTCTTCTGCTTTTTTCAACAGTTCAATAGCTTGAGACAAGTTTTTTTTGTAATACATTATTGATGCTTCAATAGATAAACCAAAAGCATTACTCCAAGCAACTTGTTCTTTTTGCAAGGCTTTAGCTTTTTGTTCGGCTAGTTTTAGAAAGGAATTATTAGTTGTTTTAGCAAACATTGCTAATGCGGTACGAGCAAACGCAAAAAACCAAAATACTCTTAGAATTTGTGGATTAATAATAAAAGATGTTTTTATTGTAGTTTGATACTTCAATATAAAATCCCATGCTCTTTGAGAATTGCCTTGATAAAGTTCTGTTTCTATTTTAGCTAGTAGGATATAAAAATGTTGCTGGTAAAATTCCTTACTAATCCAAAATTGAGCAATTTCGGTTAATTCTTCTATAGCTTTTTCTGGTTCATCTCCAACTAGATGTAAAAAATAGGAGATTCTATAAGATAAAATACTTTTAGCGTAAATATCACCACGTCTTTGAGCTTCATTAAGTAAAATTGGTAGTCGTTCTGATGCTTCTTGTAATTTACCTAAAAAAAGTAAATTATGTAGCATATTAACATTAACGCCGTCCAACTCCCATTGAACACCAGTGCAATTATCACGAAGGGACTTTTCTGCTTTTATATCAAGCTCATAAGATTGTTGCCAATTACCATTTAAAAATTCGATAACAGCATCAAGAAAAAAACTTAAACTAATAGCATAGGGGTTAGCAGTTTCTTCAGCTAAATTTTTTGCTATTTGTAGAATTTGTTTACTTTGTTGGTAGGAAGTTTTTCCAGCCGTAGCACAATAAGTAGCTTCAAAAGCTAAAGCACGTGATATGCGAAAAGGTTCGCCCGCTTTTAAGGCTAATAAAAGCTGATGTACTTGAAAATCTGCCCCTCGCATTGTATCTACCATACTAAGACCTAGGGAAACTGACCAGCAAGTATCTATTTTAAGTAAATCTAAACTAGAAATTTCAGACTCCTTACGTTGCTTAAAAGCTAGACCTCGTAGTTTTAATTTTAAGCGTTGATAAAGTAGCGAGATAAAAGCATGTTTACGGGTTTTAGCTAATTTCATTCCTAGTAATTTTAGGATTGTATTTAGTAGAATAGATCCTTCTTTTATATGACCACTAATTAATAATTCTTCAGCAGCGCGGCGTTTTAGCTCTACAACTTCTTCTTGATTAGTAGCATTATCAGCAGCTAGCAAATAGGCTAAAGCTGCCTGTTTACCGCGTCCAGCATTAGTAAGCGAGTCACCTAATTTTATTCTTAAATTATGAAGCTCATTAGAATTTACATTAATTTGTTTATTATCAATTAGCTCTAAAATAAATTGGTAGACTTCAGCAGCTTGATCAAAGGCTAGGGCTTGACTAGCATTACTAGCAGCCGTTAAAGCATAGTTATAAGCAGTTTGATAATTTTCTGCTTGATGAAAATGACGCATTAATCTTTCTGGGGCGGTGTCAGAATCTTTTTCTAAAGTTAAAGCTAAATTAAGGTGATAATGTTTTAATGTCTGTTTTTCTAAATAGCCTAGGATAGTTTCTCTAATCCGGTCATGATAAGTTTCTATTTCTTCCTGATTTTGAGTTTCTCTAACTCGAATTAAATAATTAGTGCGAAGAAGTAGCAAAGAGCCATGTTTTTTAAGTTTTTCTTTTAATAATTTTTTAATTACTTCAAGTTTAATTGGCTGACCAGCTACAGCCACTATTTCTAACAATTCTTTTGCTGCGTCAGGTAGTTGAAAGATCCGTTGCTTTAAGGCTTGATCTAAAGTATTAGTAGCAAAAGTATGGATATCATCGGCTGATGCCTCACTATTTTGTAAAAAGCGAGCCAGTTCAATAATAAAAAATGGGCTACCATTTGAATCTTTAATAATATTTTCTATTGGTAACTGATTTTTAGAAAAGGCGGCCAACAGCTTTTTATTTAATAAAGAGACTACTAATTGTTGTGCTTGCTCAAGATCAAATTCTTTAACTTCTATTTTTTGCACTTGTGACAATTTACCTATTTGCGCTAGTGGTAATAATTTACGAAGTAAGGGACTAGATTCTGTTTCTTCCGTCCGATAAGTAGCAATTAGCAGCATTGGTGGAGGATTAGGAGGAGAAAGTATGTCTGCTATAAGGCTAACACTATCTATATCACCCCATTGCAAATCATCTATGTATAAAATTAATGGGGTTTGTTTTGCTAACCAAGATATTAATTCTCTTAAAGCGGTAAATGCACGCCGACGCAGTTCTTGAGAACTAGGAGTTATAGAACTATTTTTATTTTGAAGCTCATCTACTTGTTGAAGTACAGGAAATAGACGAGTTAATGCAATTATTCCTGGGGGATTAGGTAAATTTATTGTGTTAGGTAAATGTTTTAAGTGTTGGCTTAAACCATCAATAATGCTATCAAAAGTTTTATAAGGAATAGACTCTTGTTGATAACAGCGGCCAGATAAAACTAAAAGATTTGGTTCTTTACCTTGCAGTTCATCTAAAAAATGTCTAACAAGGGTACTTTTACCTTGTCCAGAGCTACCATGCACAAAAACCGTTAGTGCAGTATTTTGATTTTTAACTTTTAGAAAGGCTTCTTCTAATAGATTTAACTCCAGTTGCCGGCCTATAAATGGAATTTCTTGATTAGGAGCAGTTACAAAGAAATTTTCTAGTGTTTTGCTTTCAATTTTTTGCTCTAAATTAGGTGCTGCTAGCCGAGCTAAAATTTCTTTAGCAGAAGGGCGTTTTTCTGGCTTATGCCTCATTAAATCCAAGCACAAATCACAAAGGTCTTTTGGTAGTTCTGGAACAACAATATTTGGAGCAGGGAACTTGCTTATAACTTTGTCCATTAAAATTTGTTTGAGTGAACCGCTAAAAGGTAAAAGCCCTGTTAATGCTTGATAAAGCATTATTCCAACACTATACCAATCCGAGGCAGCAGATAGCTCTTTACCTAAACCTTGCTCAGGTGACATATAAGCAGGAGTTCCAGCAATTTTCCCTTCTAATGGGTGATTATTATTAGTTTGTTCTCTTACTAGCCCAAAATCTAGAATTTTTACTTGACCTTGATTAGTTACTAGTACATTAGAAGGTTTAATGTCACAGTGTAATTTATTGGCTTGATGTAGTGAGTCAATACCTAAAACTAACTGGTGCATTGCCAAGCGCAAATTAGTTATATTGGGCAGAAAGCTATTTTGTTTATATGTGTAAGTAGTAGGATCAGTTTTTAATGTATCGCTAAAGTTAGTGAGGTTTTTAATATCGGTTTTTATGGTAGCTGCTACAGAGGTTTCTTCTTGACTAACTAAAATGGATGGATCTTGTTTTATATAATCAAGAAAAGGTTTTCCTACAACTAATTCCATAGTAAAAAACCATTCTGACTCTTCAGAAAATAGCTCATATAAAGTAACTAAATTAGGGTGATTTATATTTGCTAATGAGCGAAATTCTTTTTTTAATTCAAAAAGTGCTTCACCATTCCATTGTTGTAAGATTTTTAATGCAACAATTTCGTCCTGTTGTATATCATAGGCTTGGAAAACTATACCAAATCCGCCTGATCCCAAACGACGTTGGATCAAAAAGCGGTTAGTACCAATAAATTTTCCTGTTGCTAGCCCCATTTTGCCTAAGAATTACTATTAAGTAATATGGTTTATATATGTGTAATTTATACTTTTATAGTTTTTAATAAGATATTTTGATAATATTTTGATTTTACCAGTTATGCCATTATAAGCTTTTTTATGTTGAGGGAAAGACTTATGGATGAAAAATTACAAAAAAAAGTAGAACTCTTAGGGATTGATAAAATTAAACGACATATTTTCTTATGTGCTGATCAAAGTAAACCAAAATGCTGCGAAAAAGACCTAGGACTAGAGTCTTGGGAATATCTAAAAAAACGTCTAAAAATCTTAAATTTAAGTAGAGAAGGCGGAATTTGTCGAACTAAAGCCAATTGTCTCCAAATCTGTGAAATGGGCCCTATAGCGGTCGTCTATCCTGACGGGGTTTGGTATCATTCCTGCACTCCATCAGTAATAGAACGCATTATTCAAGAACATTTAATAAATGGCAAAGTGGTAGAAGAGTATTTGATTGATACAAAATTAATAGATAATTAATAGATAGTTAACCAAATCCTTTTGATTATTTAGCTAGTTAGCTCCAATATAAAAATACTAGATTGGAAATAAAATGTTAGTAGATAAAATAGATATCTTATTAGAAAACAATAAAAAATACTTGTGGATAGTTCCTTGTTTATTAGCATTTATTTGTTTTATTAATACTGTGAGTTTTGGGTTTGTTTATGATGATATTTATCATGTAGTTAAAGCAGAAAAAATGTTAGGTGATTGGAGCCTTGATAATCTAAAACAAGTATTTACTTCAGATTTTTGGACATCCCTTACAAATCATCTTAGATCAGAAGAAAAAAAAGACTCATTTTATTATCGTCCAATCTCAGTTGTTGAGTTAATGGTTATATATACGTATGCAAAAGTTAGTGCATGGAAATGGCATCTTACTTGTGTTATGTTGCATGTTATTGCTACAGGTTTAGCTTACAAAGTTATACGTACTACGTTAGAAAAAATAGAGTTACTAGACTATAAAAAATGGGTAAATCTTCTTTCTTTAGTTGCATCTATGGTGTTTGCAATACATCCTGTGCAATCAGAGTCCGTTGCATGGATTTCTGCTTATGTTAATGCTTTACTTGCAATTAAAATTTTTCTTGCCTTACTGGTTTATTTAAAAGCTAGAGAATTTGCATTAAAAGACAAAAGATTTATTTTTTTGATAATTGTAAGTGCATTTTTTTATGGGTTAGCTTTATTTACAAAGGAACCGGCAATAGCATTAGCAATATTACTTCTTAGTTATGAAGTATTTTTATTAAGGCATAAGCTAGCCTGGATTAACCATCTTTTCAATTGCTTTATTAGAGCGTTACCCTTTGTTTTGGTTACATTTATTTATATATTTGCTAAATTTAGCTCTTTGGGAAGAATCCGCCCAGAAATTAATCAAAATTTTGTAGATGCTAGCAATCCTTATTCAATTATTATTTTTAGTTTACCAAATATTATTATTAATTATTTGAAAATTTTAGTTTGTCCAGTTGACTTAAAACCTTTTTCCCCAGTAACTTATATTTATGAACCAACTCTATCAAACTTTTATCTACCAATAATATTATTATTACTGCTAGCAAGTTTCTTTTTAATAAAGGCTTGGAATAATGTCCTTATAAGAGTTGCTTTAATTTGGGTTATTGTCCCTTTATTACCAGCATTAAATATTTATGCTTTTCCACCAGAAAATTTGGTACAAGACCGTTATCTTTATTTTTCATTAATTGGAGCAGGTTTACTATTAGGCCAATGTATGCTGATTTTTAATGAGAAATTAGTTGTAAAAAATGATAAACAAGAAATAACTACAAAAATTCATATTTTGCCACTGTTATCAACTCTAACAATTTTTATAATACTAATGATTATTACTATAAATCAAAATTATATTTGGGTGGATGAATGGCAATTTTGGTCTTTTGTTAAAGAAAGAATTCCTCAATCTTGTACTGCTAACTTAGAATTGGGAAGATTAAATATCAATAGTAATTTATATGAACAAGCTATTAGCTACTATGAAGAAGCCAAAAAAGTTTGTCCAAAAAATGCTGGGATACATAAACAATTAGGTAGGCTTTATGGGCGCAAAGAAGATTTTATCCGTGCTGAAGCAGAATTTAGGCAAATGATTGAACTTGCTACACTTTCTTCTACTGCTGCTGTAGGGTATTACAATTTAGGTTTAGTTTATAGTTATAAAGTGGATAAAGAACAGGCTATTATGTACTTGCAAAAAGCAATAGAACTAGATCCTAATTCAGAAACCGCTCTAACAGCAAAAAATAAAATTGATTCTATTACTGTTGAGTTAAACAAAAAGTAAATTATAGTAGTCCACTGTCTATAGTGCTTAACTACAATTCATTGCCAACGATTTATTTATAGTTGTAATCAAAAAGAAATGCAAAAAATTTATTTATTAATAATCACATTAGTAATTTTTGTTAATACAGCTTTTGCTCAACAAACAGTTGAAAAAACTAACGAAGAAATACTATTTAGTGATTCAACAGAAGTTGTTTTACTAGATATTGCAGTAGTTGATAAAAGTGGAAATTTTATTCCTGAACTAACAAAAATAGATTTCCAAGTTTATGAGGATAAAAAAGAGCAAAAATTAGAATTTTTTTCTCAAGAAAATGTTCCAATAAGTTTTGGTTTAGTTATAGATACTTCTGGCTCAATGCGCTTTAAGTTGCCTATGGTACTGGCAGCAGCAAAGGAAATGCTTAAGTTTTGCCGTGCAGAAGATGAAGTATTTATCATTAATATGAAAGATGATCAAAATATCCAAATTGTCCAACCTTTTACACAAAATTTTGTTGAAGCTGCTAAAGTTATAGATAAATTTTCACCCAGCGGGGGAACTGCTCTATTAGATGGGATTGCCCAAGCTAATCAATATGCAGAATTAAATGCTAAAAATCGCCGTCAAGCTCTAATTGTTATGTCTGACGGGGATGATCGCTCTAGTACAATAGAAAAAGACCAACTTATTAATCAACTACGCACTACAAATACACAAGTGTATTTACTAGGATTTCCAGAAGGCTTTGTTACACCTGATGGTAAATTTATTGACTATACTTTGCCAAGAGCAAAAAAATTGCTAAATAAAATTGCAGAAGAGTCTGGAGGAGAAACTTTTTTTCCTACTTCACTAGCAGAGATTTTGCCAATACTTAAGAAAGTTTGTAGTGATGTACGCGCTCAGTATACAATAGGATATTATCCATCTAAGAGCGATGATAATCGCTGGCATACTATAGAAGTTAAATTAACAAATAAGAAATATAAATATATTGTTCGTACACGCACAGGGTATTTTGCTAATAGAAAAAAAGGAGCAAAACCAAAAAGTTAATTATGGCAAAAAAAGGAAATATATTAGTCATTGATGATGAAGAGATTATGCGAGATGTGCTAGAAAGCTTACTTGCACAAGAAGGTTATCGCGTAGATTTAGCAAAAACTGGTGAAGAAGGACTTGAACGCTACCAACAAAAAAACTATGACGTTGTTTTACTTGATGTTTCAATGCCAGGAATTGGAGGATTAAAAACCCTAGAAGGCTTATTAAAGCTTGATTCAGAGGCAATAATAATAATGATTACTGCTTATGCTACTTTTGAAACAGCCGTGTCTGCCTGGCAACAAGGCGCATTTAGTTGTATTCGTAAACCTTTTGAAAATGAACATATTATAAATACTGTCCTAAGTGGAATTGCTCGTAGACGTAAGGATGAAGAAAGACGTGAGCTAAAGAAAACCTTAAAACGTACTTCTCAAAAAAGTGAAATCATCGCTCGTAGTAAAAAAATGCAGTCCGTTTTAGAACAAATTGAACTAGTTGCACCAGCAAAAACTACAGTGCTAGTTCAAGGCGAATCTGGAACAGGTAAAGAACTAGTTGCTCGTGCAATTCATTTTTCTAGCCCAAGATCAGAACATGGACAATTTGTTACAGTAAATTCTGGTAATATTCCTAGTGAATTACTAGAATCAGAGCTTTTTGGTCATTTAAGAGGTGCTTTTACTGGTGCAGTTGCAGCAAAAAAAGGTCTTTTTGATATTGCTGATGGTGGATCAATTTTTTTAGACGAAATTGGAAATATTTCCTTAGAAACTCAATCTAAACTACTAAGAGTTATTCAAGAAAAAGAGTTTATTCCTCTAGGTGATACTCATACTCGTAAAGTTGATATACGTATTATTGCAGCTACTAATATAGATTTACGTCAAGCTGTTGCAGATGGACGCTTTAGAGAAGATTTATATTATCGTCTAAATGTAATTTCTATTGACTTACCTCCACTACGAGAACGTACTGAAGATATTTTACTACTTGCTCAACATTTTATCAATAAATATAACAAGGAAAATCAGCGAAATATTAGTGAAGAAATAAAACCAGAAGTCTTAGCAGCATTAGAGGCATATTACTGGCCCGGTAATGTTAGGGAATTAGAACATACAATTGAACGTGCAGTAGTACTTTCACGCGCTCAAAATTTAGAGTTAGATTGTTTACGTCCAGAAATATTAAACCCTCAACTTTCTTTAGCAAATAATGGGGGACGAGGCTTTTTTGGACAATTTGACCTAATGCATGGGGTTTCTTTTTATGATGAAGTTGCTAGGTTTGAAGTCTCGTTGATTAAACAAGCTTTAGATTATACTAGTGGGCATCAAAGCCGAGCAGCAAAATTATTAGGCTTAAATGCTACTACACTTAATAGTAAAATAAAGACTTATAATATTCGTTGTTAATTAAATCAAAAAATATTGGAAAAATTATGAAAAAAGATAAATTAAAAAATAAAACTTATGAAGATGTAAGACGCGCACTTTTTCAGCTACCACGTCAAGAAGCTGGACAAATGAAAGAATTAGCTGATGCCGTAGGTATAAATTATGATCGATTGCGACGTGCAACTAGCGATGTAGAAACTACACGCGAAGGACGAGATATTTCTTTAATTGAAGCTCTTAAATTAATGGAAGCAGCTAATGATTATGGAGTTTTATTTGCTATGTGTTCAGAACTAGGTTTTGAAACTCCAAGAATATTGGAACCTACAGACATGCCTAAGAAAATTAGTTGTAGTGAGCTAATGGAAGGCACTTTAGCTATTGCTGCTAGCACAGGAGAACTTTCAGGAATTATTAAAGATGCTGTAGCAGATAATAGAATTAGCGAAATAGAGCGACGTGATATGTTAGAAGCAGTGGAAAAAGCCCAAAAAGATTTAGAAAAAATCCGACATATGATAATAAAAGCGTCTTAGTAATTTAACTAGTATCTGGTATTAGCTTTATAGCTTATTGAAAAATAAAAGAGCATTTTATTTCGGTCGTGTTATAAAAAAGTTGGCATTTGGTTTGCACATCGATTTAACAAAGGGCTGCAATTGCATTACCAACTTTACTGAAACACGACCGTTTAGGGATAGCTTATGCACAAACCTATTGCAATTGGTCGATTGCAGCACAAAAGACAGAGAAAATTTATGAAGATCTTCTCCATGAAGATACTCTAAGCAAAATTAAACAGCAATAAAACGAAAATTTTAAGCTTATGTTTTAATACCTTGGTACGTTTGGATCAATCAAACAAGACCAAGCATCTATCCCGCCAGCTAAACTTTTAGCATTAGAAAAACCATTTTGACGAAGCCACATAACCACTCTTGCACTACGCACACCAGCATGGCAGTAGACAATAATTTCTTGCTCTTCATCAAGTTCACTTAATCGTAAAGGAACTTCACCCATAGGAATTAATGTTGCTGCTGGAAGTCGGCAAATTTCATATTCAAAAGGCTCTCTAATATCTAAAAGTAAAAATTTTTGTTTTTGATTGTCTAAGCGTTCTTTTAACTGCTCAACTGATATTTCCCAATCTCGTAAAAACATAGTTTCTCCAAAAATAAATTGAACTACCCAATAAATTGTTGGGTAGTTCGTTTGATTTCAATAGCTTAACTCCAAAGCTTAGTAACGTGGCATACTTGGATCAACTTTTTGCGCCCAACCATCTATGCCACCTATCAAATTTTTAACTTTTTGGAAACCTGCACTGCGCAAAAATTCAACTGCCTTCGCGCTACGTCCTCCAAGTTTGCAGTGAACAATAATTTCTTTTTCTGGATCAAGCTCATTTAATCGCTTAGGTATTTCACCTAGGGGAATTAAATGAGAGCCAGATAATTTACAGATCCCATATTCTGCAAGCTCTCTTACATCTAGTATAAAAAGCTTTTCACCATCATCTAACCGCTTTTTAAGCTCTTGTGGTGTAATTTCAAAATTATTCATAAATTACCTTTCTTACTTTTTCTTTTTACTTTTTTTGTTATCTACAGGCTTTTCCTCATCTTCCTCATCTTCCTCATCTTCCTCATCTTCCTCGTCATCGTCGTCCTCACCATCATCATCATCGCCATCATCGTCGTCCTCACCATCATCGTCGTCCTCATCGTCACCATCGTCATCGTCATCATCATCTTCATCTTCCTCGTCATCGTCGTCATCGCCATCATCATCATCGCCATCGTCATCGTCGCCATCGTCATCATCATCGCCATCATCATCGTCGCCATCGTCATCGTCGCCATCGTCGTCATCTTCATCATCTTCCCATTCACTATCATCATCATCATCATCATCATCGTCATCATCGTAACTATCACCGTCATCATCACCATCATCATCATCATCATCATAGCCATCGTCATCATCATCTTCTTCTTCCACTTCTTCTACTTCTTCTTCAGATGATTTTTTAGTTTCTGATTTTGCTACAGGCTTTTCTTTAAGAGCTTCTTTAGGTTTTTCTTCAGCTTTTGTTTCATTAGTAGAACTAGAAACGGCACCAGCAAATAGTCCAGCACCAGCAGTTGTTAAACTAGGCTTGGTTTCTTGGCTTGTTGAAGGACTGCTAGCAGGGGTTTCTGTTTTAGCAGGTGTAGGGATTTCAGGTTTGGCTGTTTCTGGAGCAGGAGTAACAAAAGTAGGTTTAGCTTGTTCAACTAAATTTTCAACCTTTTCAGCAATGGTTTTTACAGTAGTTTCTGACTCGTCACCAGCTTTAGCAGCCGTGTTTATTTCTTCAACAATAGAAGCAACTTTTTCAATAACTTCTCTAGTTGTTATTTCAGGTGAAGCGGCTGGGCTAGCAGTAGACTCTGTTGTTGATTCTGGTTGGACAAAAGTAGGTTTAGCTTGTTCAACCAAACTTTCAACTTTTTCAGCAATGGTTTTTACAGTAGTTTCTGACTCATCACCAGTTTTAGCAGCACGATTTTTTTCCGCTATAATAGAAGCAACTTTTTCAATAACTTCTCTAGTTGTTATTTCAGGTGAAGCGGCTGGGCTAACAGCAGGCTCTACAGCTTTTTCTGCTTCTGGTGTAGCTGTTGGCTCTGGCACTGGTGTAGCCGCTGGTTCAGCTTTCTTTTCTTCTGTTGGTTTAACTTCTAAAGCTTCAGTTCCTTTAGTTTCCAAAGCTTCAGACCCTTTAACTTCTAAAGCTTCAGTTACAGGTTTAGCTTCTTCTTTAGCTTTTTTCTTTGGTTTTTCACCTTCTGCTGAAGCATCCCAATTAGGAATCTTTATAGTTGTTTTGGCTGGTAATGTTTTTGGATCTGTTAATACATCTTTGTTAGCTTCAAAAATTTGCTCTGGAGTAACTTTATTTTTAGTTATTTTTTTGGCAATTACTTCTAAAGTGTCATCGGCCTTAATTTTATGCTCACCATAAATATCTGTTCTTTGAATTTTTAAGTCTAGTTTTAATGAATTTTTCCATTCTGCATCAGCTTTTTTGGCTTTATCTGTTATTCGATCAGCGTTGTATTGAGTTGGACAATTAGCACTAACCGTTAAAACACCATTTTCTTCAGTCAATGTTAATTCTTCACAACCCAATGTATAGGCTTGTTCATAAACAGGGCCATATTTATTAGTTAAATCTGAAGATGTTTCTACTTTTAACTTTAATGCTAAATCTTTGTGTTCAGCATCCACTTCTTTAGCTTTTTCAGCAATTGCATTAGCTAAATACTGTGTAGGACAATTAGCATTAACTACTAGTTGTCCATTTTCTTCACTAGTTTTTACTTTTTTACAACCAAGAGTTTTCGCAAGTTTTAGTACAGAGATATATTTATCTTTTAATTCAGCCATTTATGTCTCCCAACAAATAAAATTTAACACTGCCAATGGGCTAGAAACTAAGCTAATTCCAGAGTTTAGGCAATCTTAACTTACGGGAAATTTTTCTTTTATTTGTTGAGAGACAAATAAGCTTTAAGGCTTAATTATTTTCTGGTGTGGCTGTAGATGTAGCTAATTTTAGCTGTTGAGCTTTTTTAACAAGTTGTAAAATTCTTGTCTTTCCTTGTCGTTAGGCTGTGAAGCAGTTTCAGTAATACTAATGATTTTTTCTAATGACCAGTCTTTAGCCGCAAAACTTTCACGTAAAACTTCCGCAAAAGCAGCAACTGCAATGGAGAATCGAAAATCTTCAGAAGTTTGCTCAAAATTTTGCTGAAGTCTGGACAAATCAAAGCTTGCTGCTACTTCTTCAGCGGGGGTAGTTTCTTGAGCATCAGGAGTTTTATAGCGTAATCTAACAGTAGCTAAATTGCTTTCAGGCTGTTTTCGTAATTTTACTTCATAAATAGCTGTCACCGTATGACCAGCACCAATTTCACCAGCATCAACTTTATCATTGCGAAAATCTTCATCTGCAATATCTCGGTTTTCATAGCCAACTAAGCGATATTCGCTAACTGTAGATGGGTTAAATTCTACTTGGACTTTAACATCCTTTGCTATTACTTGAAGTGTTCCATTTAATTGCTCAACAAAGATTCTTTTTGCTTGTGACATATTATCTATGTAATAGTAATTACCATTACCCTTGTTAGCAAACTGTTCCATCATTGCATCTTTGTAGTTACCCATTCCAAAACCTATTGTGCTAACTGTAATTCCTTGGTCTACATAACTTTTAATTTCCTTAAGGATGTCTTTTGGGTTAGTTTTACCAATATTAGCATCCCCATCAGAACAAATAATGATCCGATTAATACTACCAACTTGGAAAGAAGCGTGAGCTTGTTTGTAAGCTAGGTCAATTCCTGCTTCCATAGCTGTTCCACCGCCTGAAACTAAATTATCAATAGCATTTAAGATTACAGCTTTATCAGCAATGCTTGTTGGAGGTAGGACTAAATCAACTCCACCAGCATAAGTTGTAATTGCCACAGTATCTTGAGGCTCAAGGTTTTTAACCAACATTTTTAAGCTCTTTTTAACAAGCCCTAATTTGTCATCAGAATCCATTGAGCCGCTATTATCAACTAAGAAAGTTAAGTGAGTCGCTGGACGTTCTGCTTTGCTTACTTCGCGCCCTTTTAAGCCTACTCTTAACAAATAGCGATTTTCATTAAATGGAGATGCAGCCGCTTCCATAGTTAAGGAAAAAGGATGACTAGTAGTTGGACTAGGGTATTGATATTTGAAATAGTTAACAAATTCTTCAACTCTAACTGAATTTGCTGGGGGCAGTGAGCCTTCAGTTAAGATACGACGGGCAATAGTGTAAGAGCCTGTATCAACATCAACTGCAAAAGTTGAAAAACTATCTTTTTTGGTTTTTGTCCAAACATTTACACCATAGTTCTTAAATGCTTCTGTACCAGTAGAATTATTTAGGTTTTTTTTATTTATATCATTTATATCATTTATATCTTCAGAAGGCTTTGTTAAACGACCAAATTCTGCTCCATAACTATCAGTAACTACTTGAAATTCTTTAGTTACATTTTGATTAGGTGTTGAACCTGCTGCACTAGAGTCATTATTATCAAGACCATCAACAGTAAAGCTATTTGAGCGAGCAGTTTGACCATTAAAAGGGATACTAGAAGTTACTGTGCTGCTTTTATTAGAATTTGGACTAATTAGAGAAAAATCTAAAAAATTACGTCTGTTAATAGGCAATGAATCAATGCGACGGTTATCTATCTTTGCCTCTAAACTATCAACAGATAGCTCAATTTTTTGCTCAGTAGAATTTTGGTTAAAATTGTAACTTCCAACATTCGCAATTTTGTCTCCAATTTTGCCATCTTTTTCAAGAGATCTTAGGGTATTTTCTGGTTGAAAGACTCCAGGGTTTAAGAGGATTAACGATGGCAGAACGCCTTTAGAAGGTGCTATTTTACGTGTTGGTAAAGTTTGAACACGTTGCGGGCGTGCATCACTATTATAGTTTTCTACAGGAGCTTCGGATTCAGAAGAAATAACACTACTTTTTGTTACTTCAGGAACTTTTATAGAAACTTTTTCAAGTTTAGCTATTTCATTGTTATTGGTGCTAGTAATGTTACTTTTTTTGATTATCGCTATAAATGAACTGCCAAGAGCATAAAAAATAATAACTATTGCAGCAGTAGCAAAGGCTCTTGACCAAGTTGTTTTGGGAAATAATTGATAAATAGAGCTAGGTCTATTAGTTACAGATTTTTCTTGAAGCTTTAATTGGCTTTCTACGCCGTTCCAAAGCAAGTCAGGACATTTTGATAATGAAAGCTGTTTGGCTAAGAAAATGCCTTGCTCAATTTCTTCACACTCTTTTTTACAAGCTTTGCAAGTGCTTAAATGGCTTTCAACTTGACTTGCTTGTTTGTCGGTTAACTCATTTTGAAGGTAGGCAGAAAGCTGATCTGCTATGTGTCTGTTAAATATCTTCATTGTATTTCTCCTAGTACAATTTCTAAATGAGCAAGCTTTTGTGACAAAATTTTATGCGCACGATTAAGACGGGATGCTACTGTGCCTTTTGAACAGCCGACAATTTCAGCTATTTCTTCATATGAAAGGTCTTCAATATATTTAAGTATTACAGGTAGCTTTAACTTTATGTCTAAACCTGCAATTACGGCTTGAATCTCAGTTCTAGCTTGCTTACGAAGCAATTTAGCGTCGTGTGAGTCTCTATAAAATAACTTACTCATTTTTTCTAAGATGAAGGGAAGAAAACGTTGTTCTTTCCTGTGTTGCTCTATGCACTCATTGACGACGATGCGATAGAGCCAAGTATTAAAGTCTGAATCAAAACGAAACTCTTTTGTCTTGATAAAGAGTTTTAGAAAAACTGTTTGGGTAATATCAGCAACAATATTTTCATTATTGCTAAAATGCAGGGCCAGAGAATAAACGCGGTCTTTATAAAGCAAAAATAACTGTTGAAACGCTTCTTGGTCGCCCTCTTGACACGACAAAATAATTTTCCTAATGGTTTCTGTATCATTGGTTAGTAAATTTTGTTTCATATACCATTAGATGGATTAGCTAAATTTTTCTTCATTTTTTTCTAATATTTTTTCCAGAAAAAATTTTTTAGAATTTCTAGTTTACTATTATATTACGAGCGTAATATAATAATTTTTATGCGATACAAAGCCAGTGATAAAAAGCAAACACATGAAAAAATCCTACAAGCAGCCGGACGACTGTTTAGGGAAAAAGGCTATAGCGGTGTAGGTGTAGATGCAATTATGGCTGAAGCTGGCTTAACGGCTGGAGGATTTTATGCTCATTTTGATTCTAAAGAAGCTTTGTTTTCTGAAGTAATTACAAATATTTTAACTAAATCTAATTTATCAACTAGTTTAGAGGATAAAGATAAGGCTGAGTGGCTAACTGCGCTTATAAAAGGCTACTTAAGCCGATGGCATAGAGATAATGCTGATCAAGGTTGCCCTCTACCGGTTTTAACTCCTGATGTCACCCGAAGCAGCAATAAAACTCGTAGCAGTTATGAACAATGTTTAGAAACATTTTTTTTAGAAATAGCTCAAAGGATGTCCAAAGATCCATTGCAAGCTAAAGAACAAGCCATAGCGTTAACCGCCCAATTAGTTGGAGGATTAATGCTAGCCCGTGCAATTAGCAATGAAGAGCTTTCAAACCAAGTCTTAAAAGCTTGTCAAAAGGCAGCTTTACAGATTTGTGAAAGTACCATAAAAATAAACTAAATAAACTAAATAAATGAGTTAAAGGAATTAGGCTATGAACCAAATGGAAACAAATAAAAATTGGCAACCTACAGCTTGTATACTTTGCAGCCGTAATTGTGGCATTGAAGTAGAAACAAAAGAGCGAGAAATAATAAAAGTGCGTGGAGACAAGGCACATCCTATTTCTACAGGATATTTATGCCAAAAAGCCCAACGGCTTAATTTTTATCAAAATCATAGCGATAGATTAACATCGCCTCTACGACGACGCGAAGATGGGACATTTGAAGAAATCTCTTGGGAAACGGCTATTTCTGAAATTGCAGCAAAATTAGTAAATTTACGTGATATTTATGGAGGTCATAGTTTAGCCTTTTATGGCGGTGGAGGACAAGGGAATCATTTAGCCGGGCCCTATGCTAAAGCCTTGCGTTTAGCAATGAATACTCCAAACTACTACAACTCATTAGCACAAGAAAAAACAGGCGGGTTTTGGGTGGATGGTAGGCTTTATGGTAGGCAAAATTGTCATCCATCAGAAGACGTTGAAAATGCTGAAGTTGTAGTTTTTATTGGCACAAATCCTTGGCAATCTCATGGTATTCGCAATGCTAGACAAATTCTTCAGGAAATCCATAAAGATCCAAACCGTAAAATGATTGTTATAGATCCTCGTCGTACAGAAACCGCAGCAATGGCAGACCTGCATTTACAACTACGACCCGGCACAGATGCTTTTTTAATGGCTGCAATTCTTGGCGTGATTGTTCAAGAAAACCGACAAGATAAAACCTTCCTAGATGCTCGTACAACAGGTTTTGAAGCGGTTCGAGATTCATTAATGGCTATAGATGTAAAAGCTTTTGCTCTAAAAGCAGGAATTGAATTAGAAGATGTCTATAAAGTCGCCCATTTAATTAGTGAAGCAAAAAGTTGTTGTATAAGAACCGACCTTGGAATAGAGCAAACGCTTAATAGTACGCTTAATTCTTATTTAAGAGCTTTGTTATATTTAGTTACAGGAAATTTTGGTAAAAAAGGGGGAAATAATTTTCATACTGCATTAGTTCCAATGATTGGACATTCTGAAGAAGGTAAACAGCAAATGCGCTCTAAAGTAACAGGATTTCCATTTATTGCTAACTTGTTGCCTCCAAATATTTTGCCACTAGAAATTGATAATGATCATTTAGATAGAACTCGTGGCGTTGTTGTTGATAGCGCAAACCCAGTGGTTACTGCTGCTGATACTCAAGCTTATCGTAAAGCCTTTGCTAAGTTAGATTTGCTAGTTGTGATTGATGTAGCAATGACAGAAACAGCCGCACTAGCTCATTATGTTTTGCCAGCCTCATCACAATTTGAAAAATGGGAAGCCACATTTTTTAATATGGAATTTCCTAAAAACGCTTTTCATCTGCGTAAACCTTTCTTTGAACCATTGCCAGGGACACTTACAGAAACAGAAATTTACACTAGGATAATAACGGCTATGGGAGTTTTTAAGGCTGATTTAAGCCAGCTAAAAGAAGCAGCAAAACAAGGTCGTCTAAATTATGCTTTTGCTTTTCAAGAAATGCTGGCTAAATCGCCTAAGTTATTTGATTATGCGCCAATTGTTCTTTACCAAACGCTAGGGGAAACGCTTCCTGAAGGGGCTGCGTCTGCGGCTTATTTATGGGCAACTTGTCATCAATTTGTAGGCAAATTTCCTGATGAAGTTCGTCGTGCAGGTTACAAAGGAGAAGATTTTGAATTAGGAGAAGCTTTGTTTGAGGCAATACTTTTTTCACATTCTGGAGCCATTTTTAGTGTTAATGAATATGAAGACACATGGAAATTTATTAAACATCGAGATAAACGCATTCATTTAGAAATACCAGAAATGCTTAAAGAACTGTCTTTACTTGATCCAACAGAGTCAAAACAAGATTATCCTTTTATACTTTGTGCTGGGGAAAGACGTTCATATAACGCCAACACTATTTTTAGAGATCCTGCTTGGAGAAGAAGCGACGCGGACGGCGCACTTAGGATAAATTCAAAAGATGCTGCCAATTTGGGGATTGCTAATGGTGATTGGGTAAAATGCCAGTCAAAACGAGGAAGTGTTCTTGTACAAGTTGAGGTTAATGATACAAATCGCCAAGGTTTAGTTACACTGCCTCATGGATATGGCTTAGAGCATCCTTCTAGCGATGGAAAACGCCACAAAACCGGGCCATACATCAATGAATTAACAACCAGTGAAGATATGGATCCATTAGCAGGCACTCCATATCATAAATATATTCCTGTAAATCTTACAAAAATTGATTTAGCGCAAACAAAGACATCGTTAAATTATTAGGTAGTGTGCAAAAGTAATGCTGAAGATTGACACTCCAACGCCTAAAGGCATTGGATTCTTTTGGTCGCTAAGGAAGTAGTCAGAAAGGCTCACACCTACTGTTAGAAACAGTCCAACCGCTTCCAAGCCATAAAAGCATCACCCATCAGCACAACTTGCGTGGATTAAGGGGTGGCCGGTGTCATCGGCTCTACTACGTCTAGCAAAGTTTTTCAATTTCACAGGTCGTAGATACTTTACTTTTCCTTTTGGAATAAGGAAATTGGGTTTAATTTCTCCCTTATTGAGGTATTTGTTTAGCAAGTTAATTGCTCCTACCTCATCACGAATTCCGACAAATTTACACTTAGGACAGTGATATTGTCGGCCTATAGGCTTATATTTATTACCACAAGCCGGGCAAGTCTTTGTTGTATAAGACTCGTTATATTCTTCTAATTCTATTCCAAAGATGGCTAATTTATACCTAAGATATGCTACAAATAACCCTAAACTTAATAACCCCATTTCTTGGTTTAATCTACGAGAAGCTTTATTTTTCTTTCCTCTATTTATTTCAGTTATATCACCTACTACTAGCTTTGATACTTCTTTTGCCTTACAGAAATTTACTAGTTCATTTGCTGCTTTGTGAAGTAGGTCTTTAGTTTGATTCTCTGCTTTATTTAGTATTTTATACTTAGCTTTTTGTAGTTTAGTCCAACGCTTAGAATGTTTTTGACAACGAGATTGAAGTTGAGAGATTTCTGCTAATGCTTTAGCTTTTCCTTGATTGATGCTTCTAAGACCTCGCCCGACTACTGCTAGAGAATCTTGACCATCTGTTACTACTGATAAATGTATTGAACCTAAATCACTTGTTGCTATTTTCTCATTAGCTGGTTTTGTTACTTCAACTTGATTTTGGATAGTTAAAAGCAATTTACCAAAGGCTAACTCTGCTTGTACTATTTTTCCTTCTGGCAAGTCTTTTGGCAAACGGATGCAAATTCCTAATTGTCTTTTTCTGCTGTGAGGGTCTATTCCCATTGGTAGTATTATGTAACTATTCTCTACTTTTATGTGTTGGCCTTTCCAAACTGGGTTAAAGTAGTTCTTTTTCTTATATGGGTAGCGAGCGTGTTTTTCTCCATTTGCTCTATTGACGCGAGTTGTTTCAATATTTGCAAAGAATTTAGCTATTAATGCTTGGATTGTTTGACTGTGTAGGCGGAATTTCCTTGCAAAATGTTTTTCAAATTGGGATTGAGTAGGCCATTTTTTACTTCTTTTCCTAAACCACAAGTGCAGTTTTACCATTCTATTCCATAAGCGAGCCGCTTCTATTCTGGCATCTGTCATTTGTTGCCAAGTTCTACTTGGTACTTGTAGCTCTATTTGGATTACTCTATTTGCTTTCATTTTTCTATTATATTATGCTATTATTCTTACGTCAATATTTATTATTTATTTATTTCACTGCCGCAATTCATCCCACGCCTAAAGACGTGGGATGCAATGGCGGAAGATTTGTAATTTATTTTGGTTGCAAGTCATTCCTAAGCCTTAAATTCTGGTGACACTAAACAGCCATTCAGCGTTACTTTTTTTACCACTACCAGATTAATAATTCTCTTTTTAGCTATATAATTATTGCTTAATTAATTTTGCTGTTAACAAAAATGCTCGTTGGTTGCCGTTCCAAACTAAACGCTTGTAGGCTTCTTTATATGGCAGCCATTCAAAATCAATATGTTCTTTAGGGCTAAGTTTTACAGCTTGTTTTTTGGTTCTTAGAGCAAAGGAATATTCCAAATTAGTTTGAGGTTCTATTTGAGGTTTTTTTAAGAATTGAGGTTCAATATAAAAACTGTGGATATAATCTAAATCTAGCAATTCGCCTTCAAGTCCTGTTTCTTCAAATACTTCTCTAATGGCTGCTTCTTTTGGAGATTCAGATTGTTTCTTTTTGATTTTTCCTGTTACAGGTTGCCAAAATCCGCCGCGCTCATCTGTACGACGTAGCAGCAAATAAAGCGGCTTAATTAAACTATCATCAAAAATTACAACTTGGACAGAACGATGTTTAGTTTCTTGGAAAACTATTTCGCGTTCAAAAACTTCTCCAAAATGATAAGCAAGACGATTACTTACTGTTTCTAGTGGGATTTGTTGTTTTAATAAATTTTGAAGTGATGTAACTCCTTTATCAGAAATACCGCATGGAACAATCAACTTAAAGTAATTTAAGCTAGTATTTACATTAAAAGCAAAACCATGCATTGTAACCCAACGAGAGATACGAACACCAATTGCAGCTAGTTTTTCTTGTCCTACCCAAACACCTGTTAGACCTGCTATTCTACTAGCAGTGATGCCAAAATCTTTAGCAGTACGAATCATAACTTCTTCTAAATCACGGACATAACGATGAACATCACAGCGATCAGGCGCAAGGCTAATAATAGGATAACCAACTATTTGGCCTGGCCCGTGATAAGTAACATCTCCACCTCTGCCAGTTTCATAAATGCTTATTTGCATTTTTTCAAGTATTTCTTTAGAGCTAATGATATTGCCTATTTTTGCATTACGTCCAAGGGTTAAAACATGAGGGTGTTCAAGAAAGAAAAGCGTATCAGGGATTAAATTTTGGGTGCGGGCTTCAAGGAAGGCTTGTTGGAGTTTCAAGCCTTCCTCGTAGTCAACTAAACCTAAGTGTCTTACTTGACAGATGCGAGGAATTTTTTCTTCTGACATCTATCAAAACCCTCCAATTAGCCTAATTCGCTAGCTTCAAAATTTTCTAGCACATTTTTAACGTGTGCCATAAATTGATCAGCTACTGCACCATCAATCAAACGATGGTCAAATGAAATGCTAAAGTAAGCTTTGGTGCGAATAGCAATTGAATCATCTTGCATAACGCTCAAACGCTTCTCAATTGTACCTACGCCCATAATTGCAACTTGAGGTTGGTTAATAATTGGAGTACCAAACAAGCTACCAAAAACACCAGGATTGGTAATTGTAAATGTTCCACCTTGAACTTCATCTGGCTTAAGTTGTTTTTTACGTGCGCGGTTAGCTAAATCATTCATTGATCTAGTTAATCCAACTAAGTTCTTTTCTTCAGCATTCTTAATTACAGGGACGATTAAACCCCAATCTAAAGCTACAGCCATACCTAAATTAATGTCTTTTTTATAGACAATGTTATCACCATCTAAAGAAGCATTCATCACAGGCCAGGCCATCAAACCATCAATTGCAGCTTTCATAATAAAAGGTGTGTAAGTTAGTTTAACGCCATGACGTTCAAAGAATTTTTCTTTGTGTTTTTCACGTAGTTGAGCAATTCGTGTCATATCAATTTCAAAGAAAGATTGAACATGTGCAGAAATTCGGCGAGAAGCTACCATATGCTCTGCAATCTTCTTACGCATTGGTGACATTGGCACAATTTCTACGCGATCGCCTGGACGGTGAGTTTCCATTGCTGGGATTACTATTGGTGGAACTACTAAAGATGGTGTAGGTGCTACAACTGGAGGAGGTGCAACTGGCGCAGCAGGTTGAGCAGGAACGGACATTGCTGCAATTGCTGGAGGAACAGGAATTTGAACGGTTTCTTGGGTAGAAATAAAACCTAAAATATCATTTTTAGTAACACGTCCACCTAAACCAGAACCGTCGATTTTATTAATATTTACATTATTTTCACGTGCAATTTTGCGAACTAATGGAGAAGATCGCTTGGTTACTTCTTCCTCAACGGCTGGAGCCTCAACAACTGGTGGAGGAGGTGGTGCAACTGGAGGGGGAGGTGGTGCAACAACGGCGGGTGCTGGAGGTGTTGGAGGAGGTGCAACTGGTGTTGGAGCAGGTGCGACTGGAGCAGGTTTTATTTCCTCTGATTTTGGTGCTGCTGGTGCTGAAGGACGTGCGCCAGCTTCGCCAATACGGGCAACAACCGTGTTAATAGGTACTGTTTGACCTTCGGTAGCTAAAATTTCTACTAGCACACCAGCGGCAGGAGATGGAATTTCCGCATCAACTTTATCTGTAGAAATTTCAAATAATGGTTCATCGCGTTTTACTTCATCACCGACTTTTTTGATCCATTTTACAATTGTACCTTCAGCAATACTTTCGCCCATTTGGGGCATAATTACATCTATAGCCATAAACTTCCACTTCCTCCAATATTAATGTAAGTAATTAAGTAATAAAATTTTAGGTTTTCAGATGTAATGCTAAAATTTTATTTTCTAACTCTTTTAGTCCCAGAGGGACGGCTGATAATAGCCCAGTCCTTTAGGGCTGGATTTAATATGCAGCTAACTGCCGGGCTGCTTTCATTAATTTTTCTGCATTTGGCAAAAAGAAATCTTCAAGTGGTGGGCTGTATGGAACAGGTGTATCAGGTGCTGTCACCCGTACAATTGGCCCGTCCAGACAATCAAAAGCTTTTTCTGCAATTACAGCAGCAAGCTCGCCAGCATAGCCACCAATTCTAGTTGCTTCGTGCAAAAGAATAACTTTACTGGTTTTAGCAACAGAAGTTAAGATTGCATCCTCGTCATAAGGTAGAAGACTACGAAGGTCTACAACTTCTAAACTAATTCCTTCTGACTCAAGTTTTTCTGCTGCTTCTAGTGCTGTATGCACCATTGCCCCATAAGTGATTACAGAAATATCTTTACCCTCACGCCTTACTTTTGCTTTTCCAATAGGGACAATATAGTCATCATCTGGAATATCTTCTTTAATGCGGCGATAAAGAAACTTGTGTTCAAAATAAAGTACAGGGTCTTCATCCCGAATAGCCGCTTTTAATAAGCCCTTGGCATCATAAGCCGTTGCTGGCTCAACCATTTTAAGCCCTGGGGTATTTAGAAAAAATGATTCTACATTTTGAGAGTGAAACGGGCCACCCCGTCCACCACCGCCACATGGCCCACGTACTACAATTGGAATGCCGATTCCTTGACGATAACGAGATTTTGCAGCGTAGTTGGTAAGTTGGTCAAAAGCACAGGAAATAAAATCAATAAATTGGATTTCTGCAACAGGCCGCATTCCCATCATAGCAGCACCACAAGCCGCGCCAACAATTGCAGACTCAGAAATTGGGGTATCAACTACCCTTTCTGCTCCAAATTTATCATAAAGTCCGTCTGTCACCTTAAATGCACCACCATAAGCACCAATGTCTTCTCCAAGTAAGAAAACCCGCTCATCTCGTTGCATTTCTTCCATTAACGCTTGACGAATTGCTTCTAAGTAAGTAACAACTGCCATTAGATCACCTTATTTTTGCTGTTTTGGAGTTTCAAAATATACATCTTCTAAACAAGACTCTACTGGTGGAAAAGGAGCCTTATCAGCAATAGCCACTTCTTCATCCAGATAAGCAAGAATTTTTTCATCCATTGCCTTTAAGCTATCATCGGTTGCTAGTTTGTTTTTCTTTAAGAACTCTTGATAGTTTGTAATGGGGTCTTTTTCTCGCCATTGCTCTAATAATTCTTTTGGAACATAGCTTTGATTGTCATGTTGAGCATGCCCTAGCATACGAAAGGTTTTAACTTCAATTATTGAAGAGCCTTCACCATTTCGCGCCCGATCTACAGCACGACGACTAGCTTGGTAAACGGCTACAACATCATTTCCATCAACAGTTTCACCTGGTATGCCATAGCCTTTTGCTTTTACTGCAAAGTCAGTAACTAGGCATTGTTTTTCTGTAGGAGTTGAGAAAGCATAGCCATTATTTTCAATAATTGTCACCATTGGCAGGTTTAGCACGGCTGCAAAGTTTACTGCTTCGTGAAAAGCTCCTGTAGAAGTCGCGCCATCGCCAACATAAACCATAGTAACAATATTTTTACCTTGCATTTTGCCGCCCATTGCCACGCCAGCCATAATTGCTACCATATCGCCTAGCTGACTAATTGGGCCAACATAACCGCGTTGCATGTCTGCAATATGAATGTTTAAGTCCCGACCTCGTGCAGTCCCTTCACCATCTCGCGCCATATATTGCATAAAAATTTCACGTGGTTTTGCTCCACGTACTAACAACGCGCCCATATCCCGAATTAATGGACTTAGTACATCGCCATCTCTTAACGCAAACGCACTTCCAACAGCCGTAGCTTCTTGTCCAAGGCTACGATAAAGCCCACCTACTACTTTATTCTGTTTAAATAGGATTGTTAAACGTTCTTCGAGGCTGCGAGTAAGCCGCATGTAATAGTAAAAATCTAAGTATTGTTGATTAGTTAAATCATTTTGTGCAGATGTTTTTGCTTTTTTTGCCATAGAAAATTGTTAGTTAAAATCAACCTCGTTCAACTAGCTTTCAGAAAGCTTGCCAGCATATCATAGTGATAAATTGATTTCGAGCCGTTCCAGCAGAATCTTACATAAGGGTTTAATTACTAGGCTTGCGTATTTTTACAGGTAAATTTATTTGATGTGAAATGGAATTAATGAAGAAAATTAATCATTTAATTAAATATCCTCTTATACAAAGCTAGCGAGAGACAATTTTATGGTTGTCCCTCGCTAGCTTTTTTTACGGCAAATTAATTAAATATCAACCTATTAGTTAAATTTAGTTAAAATTTAGAGAAAACAAACTCTACATTGTTGCCATTGCCAGTGGGGATTGCTACATCAGCAACATTATCACCATCAAAAGCGCCTATTGTAGTTGCACACACGCCTAATGTTTGTGGAAGCATTGGATATGGGAAGATATTAAAGTTTCCGTTTCCTGTACCTAATAGCATAAATACAACTCCATTTGTTGGGCTTGTTACTAGCAAATCAACATTTCCATCATTATTAATTTCCATTAAAGCTACTGAAGATGGGGTAGTTTCGCTTGCTGCAATATTAGTAGTAGTTGCAAATGTGCCATTGCCATTTCCTAAAGCGATAGAGACATTAGCTGAATTGTAGTTTGCAGTAGCAATATCTTGTTTACCGTCCTTATTAAAGTCACCAATTACTATACTGTTTGGGCCTGAACCAACACTTACTAGTGATTTGGAGAATGTATTAGGGCCGGTAGCAAGGCATATAGTTACGTTATTATTATTAAAGTTTGCAGTAGCAATATCTTGCTTACCATCTTTATTGAAGTCACCAACTGCCAAGGATTCAATCTTTTGTAGAACAGGAGTTATATCAATACGTGGGCCGCTGGTAAATGTGCCGTCTCCACGTCCATTAAAAATTTTTACTGAAGCATATTGATTATTGAATGGAAATATTTGCCCATCGACTGCTACAGCTAGATCTTGATGTCCATCTTGATTAAAGTCACCTACTTCTACTGCTTGTGCTGCACTGCCTACACCATAATTTACAGCAGGAGCATAATAGAAGGGATATGGCCCGTCACCAGTGATATAGTCTGGATATTTACAGATAAGTACTGAAACATTCCTGCCGATGAAGTTGGCTGTTACTAGGTCAGTAACACCATCTTCATTAAAATCACCAAATGCTAAAGCAGTTGGGCCAGCACCAGTAGCTACAGTTTCATCAGGCGTAAAGCCTCCCTGACCATTACCTGCAAAAGTTGTTATATTATTGCTTCCATAGTTTGCTACTGCTAGGTCAAGAATGCCATCAAAGTTTAGGTCTGCTGTAATGGTAGCGTGAGGCAATGAGCCAGTATTTATGGAATGACCATAATTAAAACCAAATGAGTTTGTTGGGGTAGCTACTGTCATTGAATAGGTTTTGCTACTGCTTGTACAACCTGGGGTTGATGCAGTAATAGTAAAGTTATAAGTACCTGGTTGATTTACCACACCAGAAAGCAATGCTCCAGCATAGTCATTACTCAATTGTAGTCCTGGAGGCAAAGCACCAGCCGATACTTTAAAGGTATACTTTCCGCCTTCTTCAACCATCAATGGCTGAGTATAGTATTTGCCAGCTATAGAATTGTCTATTGCTGATGGTTGTAATACAAATGGAGTACAACAGTTATTTTTAATAATAGAGATGTTTTTTCCAGAATGATTAGCAGTAGCAATATCAAGAGAAGCATCACCATTGAACTTGCCAACTATGATTGAAAATGGTTGTGAGCCAACTAGATAGTTGCTTGTAGTTGTGAAATTGCCAGCACCATCACCTAAGCGAACTTCTACAGTGTTTGAATCATAGCCTGCTATAGCTAGATCGAGATTAGAATCATTGTTGAAATCGCCTACTGTAATATCAACTGGGTCATCTACAGTTGAAAATGTGATTGGAGAGTTTGAAAGACCGCTACCTGTGCCTAACAATATTGAAACAGAATCAGAGAATTCATTTACTACAGCAGCATCAAGCTTGCCATCCTTATTGAAGTCACCCGCAGCCGCGCCCCAAGGCTGATCGCCTACAGCTATTGATATAGCAGTACCAAATGTACCATTACCATTTCCTGGATAGAGTCTTACATTGTCAATATTAGTTCTGGAAACTAATATATCAACCTTACTATCGCTATTAAAATCACCAGCTAGGATATAAAGGCTGTTACCACCAGTTGAGACATTGCTAGTGGTAAATGTTCCAGGATTGCTAGAGCTATTGATAGCTACAGTAAAGCTTTGAGTGTTAATAGTGGCAAAGTCAGGACGAGCATCATTGTTAAAATCAGCTACAACTACATGCTGAACACCACTACCTACACTAGTAACATTACCTGCTGTAAATTGTCCGTTGCCCTGACCATTAAAGATCTGGGCAGAATTTGAGCCACCTCTAGTAATAACAAGGTCTTGTTTGCCATCAAGGTTAAAGTCAGCTACTGAAACACCTGTTGGTGTTGAATTATTAGGAAGGGAATAAGTTGTTGGTGAAGAATATGAACCCTCAGGTGATTTTGTTGAAATATAATAAGCGTTTCCTTCTTCGCTAACAGTAACAAGATCTGTTAAGCCATCACTGTCAAAATCACCAGCAGCAATATCTTTGTTCATATTTGCAGTTGTTACATTTGTAATGCCAGAAAAATTTGCAGATGCTCCACAAGATACTAATTGGTCTGGTATCGTTCCATCTACATTAGAAATTTCTGTTGCCAAGTTGTTATCTGATTGAAAACTTGCTGCACTGCTCTTAAATGTATTGATAGTTGAAAAAAATGTTACTACTAGAATAATTGATGTAAGAATAACTTTGGTAATAAGCTTCTTTGATAGCATAACTGCTTCTCCTTTGTTTCTATTTCCTTCTACATTGTAAGGTGGAAAAAGGAGAAAAATAGGACAGAGGTTTTTCCAGGAAACTTAAAATCTTTCCGAACAACAAAAATAAATCCAGATTCGTCGCCTTGGACATAGTACTCATTATTTTCTTGATAGAGCCAGAGCTTTTCTTTTTGCTTTAAGATGAAAAATATTAAGTATTCCAACAAAAATGGGGACGAAAATGGGGATAGAGCTTGAAAGTTAATTTAATGTTGGAGTAAATTACTGCTTGTTCTTAATATGCCGGAGTGGTGGAATGGCAGACGCGCTGGATTCAAAATCCAGTATCCGCAAGGGTGTGTGGGTTCAAGTCCCACCTTCGGCACTTTAGTAACTCCTCTTTTGGAAAAAGCAGTTTTATTATACTTACTACAGCATAACTTAAATAATCAAATAAAACCTTGAATCTTAAACCCCAATAAAACGGCATAATTGTAGCCTAGGGTTTTAACTTTAGTAGTGGTATAAGTTATTAGTTAGTATCATAGGGCAAGATCATAGTAAACCTAGTAAATGCAACAAATTAATATAGAGGGACACTTAAACCAAACCTAGTAAATTGATGAATTTCTCTTTGTTCTTGATTTCCTAAGATAAAATTGCTTATTTGCAATTAAAGCTAAGTACCTGAATATAAGGGTGTTTTTCCTTATTTTCTTCATCAAATAAAGGGGTGATTCGTAAGATTCCTTCTAGTTCAATAGCTTCTTTGCAACTAATGGTTTTTTGAGATATTAAGGCGATTTGTCCCCATTCTGTGTCAATGTGTGCTTTATTTATGTAACCGCCAACGCTTGATATATCAGGATAAGTTTGTTTAGGGTGTAAGACTGTTTTAGCTATTGTTCCTTTTATTTTTACACGCTTGCCAACGCATTTACTAAAAAGATCTTCTTTGGTTTTTATTTCACATACTTCTGTAGCGAAGGGTTTCATTTGTCCAGCTTGAGGCTTGTTCTTATTGTTTGCTACCATATTAGTTTCTAAGATTATTGCTGTTAGTAAGATTAATAATAATGTTTTACTAGTCATAAAATATTTTACTTAAATTACGTTTTGTCTTGAAATCATTAAAGATAAAGCTGTTAATCAAGTAGCTAATATTAGCACTAGCTACTTGATCAACTAAAGAAAATTTATTAATGCAGAAAATATCTAATAAAATGCAGGAGGCTATGTACAGAAGCTTAAACTCAGACTAGCATTTAGCCGCTGTAAACATTAAATATATAGAGTGTTTTAGGAATTTAGGAGTTTAATTTATGGGTTCTATTTTTGAAGCTTTTGTTTTATGTGGAGATTTTGAAGAAATTGCAGAATTTTTAGAACAGCGAGAAGATATATTTAATTTTGAAAAAGCCTTTCTGAAGTAGAAGATAGCACAAGTGTTGTTTATGTTTATACACCAGAAATCTTAGAACCAGAAATTGTAGAAAATATAGCTAAAGAAATATGTCAAGTTTTTGATAAATGTTTATATGTTTATTGGAATAGTGAAGAAAATACTAGCTATGCAATGCTTTACAACCAAGAAATAGGCTTTGTAGATGCGTTTGGTGAAGATGATGAAATTTGGGTAGAGTTGGGCGAAGGTGCTAGAGCAAACCTTAAAGGGCCGCGTTTTACAAGGCAACAAACCTTAGAAAATCAAGATCCTGAAAAATCTTATGTTTGCATTCTTAGTTGCTTAGATGCTGCATTACTTAATCTAAATGCGGATGTTACGGTTAGAGGACAAGCTTTAGTTGTTCTAGAAGATGTTGTAGAAGATGAAAGCGATGATGATTTAGACGAAGACGACGAAGAGAGCGAAGACGACGAAGAAAAGATTTATTTTTAGAATTTCTAAAACTCTAGTAAAACAACTTAATTTTAAGAAAATCCAGGCACTAGCATATTTGCTATTTTGGCGGGATTTTTAATTTTTTGAGCTTTCATCCATTCTTCTGCTGAGAGAATTAAGTCAATGTTATTTGATATTTTTCCTAGTTGATATGTTATAGCTGCTTTATGTAGAGCCATTTCTAGGAGTTCAAATAAATCTTTAGCTTGAGAAAGAAAATAACTAGCCTCTTGTTTATCCTTATTTTGATAAGCAATTGCTGCGCGAATAGGCAGAGCAAAAGCTATGGAATAAGGCATTTTTTCTTGTTCAAGCTGTTTAGCCTTTTGTTCTGCTACAGCTAAGTGTGATTTAGAATTCGCATTATCAATTGTTGCAAGTGCTACTAGAACACGAGCATGTAAATGTAAAGCCTCTATTAACAATAGTTGGATACGTAAAAAGAGGGAATCCGTAATTTTTGACCATTTTTGCTGGAAAAGCTCCCAGGCTTTTAGAGCATCGTTTTGATATAAAGCAATTTCTACGGCTACAAACCAGCCTTGTAAATGTTGCATATGAAAGTACTTACTAGACCATTTTGACAAAATTTCCTCTAACTTTATTTCTCCTATTTGAGGTTCATCATTAGCTAAATCTATAAAATAAGCAGCACGAATATGAGAATTAACTAAAGCTAGTAGATCGCCTTGATCCGTAGCTGCTTTTATATGAGCATGCAAAATATTAAATAAATAAGCAATGTCGCCTAGCCAGTATAAAGCTCTAAGGCGGAAAAATGTTGCAGTGCTAAGTTCCCAGATAGTTCCTGTGCAATTATCTCGTAATATTTCATCGGCTGATAATGTTAGCTCGGCGCATCTTCGCCATTCTCCTACTAAAAACGCTGCTAGACCAGCCATTACTTTAGTTAAGCCTAATGCATGTGGCTGATTAATTTTATTTGCTAGCTCTGTTGCTGCTCTTACATATTCTTCTGTTCGGCTGCGATTTGAGCCACCACCCGTAGCAGAATAGCCAGCCTCCATAGCCAAAGCGCGAGCAATTCGATAAGGTTCACCAGCATTAAGAGCTAATAATAAGTGCTGTGCTTGAAATGTTGCTCCTAACGTAATATCAACTATACCTAGTCCAATTGCTCCAGCCCAACAAGTATCAATTCTCATTATTTCCGTAGGCAGTAATTCAACTTCTGAGCGGTTCTTAAATTCTAGTCCACGCCACCAAATCTGCGCACGTTTATAAAGAAATGAAAGTAAAGCTCGTTTAGGAGAAGAAGGTAAGCTTAAACCTACACGGTCTAAAAAGCTTTGTAGCACAGCTAAACCTTGATCCATATGACCACTAATTAATAATTGCTCGGCGGCCATTCTTTGAAGTTGAATAATATTAGCTTCATTGTTTTCAAGTTTTGCTGCTGTTAGATAGGCTTCGGCTGATTCTGCACATCGTCCAAAATTTGCTAGTGATGTTCCAAGTCGTTGCCATAGATCAGGGTGATTTTGTGCTTTACTGGATAGGACTTGTTTATAAAGTCTAGCTGCTTGATCAAAGGCAAGCATTTTATAGGCTTTATTTGCTGCTGGAACTAAATCTTTGGTTGATTTATCTGGTTTGCCAGCAGCAAAAAAATGATTAGCTAAAGTTTCTGGATCAGTTTCTGAGTCTGTTTCTAATACCTCGGCTAAAGCTAAATGATATCGCTTTAACTCTTCTTGAGAGAGGTTGTTAACAATATTTTCCCGGATTCTATCATGATAAATTTCTATTTCTGTTTGATCGCCTGTTTCCCGGATTCTGATTAGATGTTGAGCGCGTAGCAGAGCAAAAATAATTTGTTCATCCATTGCTAAAACAACAATTTTTTTAACAATTGTCCAAGCAAGCGGACAACCTGCTACAGCAACAATGGTTAATAACTGGCCGACATTTGCAGGCAGTTGAGAAATTCGCGCTTGTAAAACCTCATTTAAGGATACAAGTTTTGCGGATTGTTCAGCCGCAAATTGTTTGATATTGTAGTTGGTAGTCTGAAAATATCTAACTAACTCAGATAGAAAAAAAGGACTTCCACCAGACTCTTGAGCTATAAAATCAAGGTCTGCATTTGTTAGTTGATAATGACTGGAAAGTAAAGCTAATGCTAATTTCTTAGAATCTGTTAGGGAAAGTTCTGTTAAAGTAATTTCTTGAGTTAATATGCTTGAGCTATTAATATTACGTAATTTCAAAAATTCTGCTACTGCTGGACTAGATTTTATTTCTTCAGTTCGATAATTAACTATTAACAATAAATTTGGAGGGTCAGGAGGCTGTAGAATTTCTTGAAGTAGTGAAACGCTATCAAGATCTCCCCAATGCAAATCATCAATAAATAAAACTAAAGGTTTTCTATCAGCTAGTCGTGTTAGGAGTTCTCGCAAAGCCACAAATGCACGACGGCGCAATTCCTGTGCATCAGGAATTTCCATTACTTTGCGTTTTGCTCCTACGATTGTTCCTATTTGGTTAAGTACAGGAAAAAGTTTAGCTAAAACTAAAATATCTCTTGGTAATAATATTTCTATTTCTAAATAAGAAAGATTTTTTAAGTATTGGCTTAAAGTGTCTATAAGGCTGTCAACCGCTTTATAAGGAACGGCTTCTTGTTCATAACATCGACCAAATAAAATTACTGCTTCTGTCTTTTCTAAATCATTAAAAAATTCACGTACAAGTAAGCTTTTTCCCATTCCAGAACTGCCATGTAAATAAACTATTACTGTTTTTCCAGTCTGAGTTAAATTAAATGCAGTTTGCAGGTCTGATAAAGATTGCTCTCTGCCTATCAAAGATGTATTAGTTTCTAGGTCTGAAGAACTATCTATAGACAAATAATTTGCTGCTGGTAATTCATTTGTTAAACCTCTAAGTTGGTTAAGAATTTCTTTTCCTGTAGGGCGGTTTTTGGGATCACGTTGTAACAAAGAAACACATAAACTATCTAGATCTAAAGGAGTATTGTTATTAATTGAACTAGGAGCAGGTGGATCGCTTTCTAAGCGTTGGTTAATAATCTCATGCATTTTTCCAGTAAAAGGTAATCTAGCTGTCAAAGCTTGGTACAAAATTACACCAACGCTATACCAATCACTTGCTTCAGATGCAGGAAGGCAAGCAGATTGTTCTGGGGACATGTGCGTAGGAGTTCCAAAAAAGCCTAAGCTTGAGCTAACATCAGTATTATTAAGCTCTGTAACTAAACCAAAATCTAAGACTACTACTCGACCCTCCTTAGTGACTAATACATTGGAAGGTTTTAGATCACGATGTAGTTTTCCTGCACGATGTAGCGCGTAAACTCCTTCTACAAGCTGACGTAAGAGCATTCGTAGTCGCTTAAAATCTATGGGTTGATTAAAAGTATAATTGCTATAAATAGGTAGTGGATCACTTAATGATATTTCAGTAGTACATTCCATTATATTGCTGGAATTGGTACTAATTATATTGCTATCAACAGTTGCAGCATCAAGATTGCTTTGATTTTGTAGATTAGTTTGTCTAGCTTCAGGATCTATCCTTGTATTTGGAGGGGAAATAACAGGTTGCTCTAAAATGTAGTCTAAAAAATTTACTCCTTTTACTAGTTCCATAGTAAAAAACCAAGATTCTTGGTCAGCAATTAACTCATAAAGGGAAACTAAATTTGGATGGATAAGGTCAGCTAAAGCTCGAAATTCCCGCTTAAAACGATAAAGTGCTTCACCGCCTTCTTGAAATAATGTTGGATGTAGGACTTTTAAGGCTACTAAGGAGTTTTTTTCTTGATCAAAAGCTTCATAAACTATGCCAAAACTTCCTGCTCCTAAACGGTGCTTGATGGAAAAACGTTTTGTACCAACAAAGTTGGAGGAGCTAGACATAGGCATTACTACTAGTATAAATTTTTGTGTTGTTGAGGTAGCAAATTATAGCAACAAATAGTTCTAATTACCAAGTGCAAAGATAAATCACATTATTAGCTTCTAGGGTTAAGATTTTGTTAGGGAAGTTTAGGCTATTTTTAACTAGATTAAATGTAAATAACTAGAAAAATAGCCTAAATTGTAAATACTAATTAATTTTATAATGACCAGTCGATATCTGCGGGCATTTCTACACCAAGTTCTTCAATACTAGGCCAAAACAGTCCAGCCGCTTTAACATCTTCACGAATATCATTAATAAAATCTTGCATTACGTCCGCGCTATCGCGTTTCTTTAGTCCTACTTCGATTGCATATTTATTTCCAGCATTATGAGGACGACCAAAAGAAAGTAGTCCTTGACGAAGCCATTTAGCAAATACTGTTTGTGCTTGGACGCGGTTGGTTTCTTCTTGGCAAAGGCTAATAGCGATTTTTGCCCCATGTGATTGATGACCACGTTCTTCTTGGATAATTTTATCTACAATAGTTCGGTAAGGTTCCCATGAGCAATTTTCATATTCTTGTAACTGCCAAAAGCCACCACGATCATAAAGCCACTGAGCAACACCTAATTCTAGCCATGAGTCAACAAATGGGATTGGTTTATTTTTTAATCGTTCCATTACCCACTCATCAACAGATTCACCTGTATATTGTTTATAAAGGTTAGCAACAGCAAAGTAATGTTCTGTTTCTTCATTAATATGCCAAACCATAAACTTAAAGTTTTTTACAGGAACAAATTGCAACCCATAACCAAACAATTGTGCTGCGGCTAGTTCACGATAAGCTTGTGAGCGCATCATTTGAATTACGGTTTCTTGATATTTGGGATCTTTTTCTTTTAATGCTTGTGTTGCTTCCATGAAATTATTCCTCTTTTAGTTAAAGATTTTACTCGCACAGGAAATTTTATTATCCGCATTTTTTTCTAACATACTAGGATGATTGGCGATATTGCTTATTCATAGCTAAGTGCCACAACAGGATCTTTTTGTGCTGCATAAATGGCTGGGTAAAGTGCGCCAAGTAATGCTCCAAAAATGCCTACTAGAGCAGTAATTAAAAGCCAATTCCATTCAAAATCAATATGTTGAAGACTTGTGAATTTTGTTATTAAAAGACGTGATAGAAAGGCTAAGGAATAACCAAGTAAAACGCCTATTATCCCAATTAATACAGCTTCTTTTTCAATAGTCCAAATAATAAAAGTCCGGGATGCTCCTAAACTTTTTAATACACCTATTTCTTTAGTCCTTTCACTTATTGCGGTATACATAGAAAGTAAAATTACTAATGTACTAATAAATACAGATAATGCGACTAAAACTTTTAAGAAGACATCTAAGGCAGGTAAACCTTGAGAATAAAGGCGAGGTAAATCACGAGTAAAAATTATTTGAGTGTCAGTAGTTGCTTGACCAATTTGTTGTGCAATTTTTTCTTGATCTTTTGGATTTTCACAACGAACAAGTAACATTGTGCAACGGTTTTCTGCTGAAAGCAATTCTTGGATCATTGAAAGGCGAACTTTTATACGTGATCCAACCGTTGGGCTATAAATCCCGGCTAGCTTAAAAGTTTTGTCTAGCGTTTTTACAGGATCGCCAATTTTTAATTTTTTTTCTGCTGCATAATCTGCATCAACAATGGCTTCAGTGTCGCTAGTAGGGGCTTGGCCTTCAACTAATTTAACTCCTGTAGTTTGTAGGTAACTATCAAAAACAATTGCTTCTGTAACTCGAAAACCTATACCCGTTCCAGTATTTTGCACATATTGGGCTACAGGAGTAACTGCTTTTACTCCAGAGATTTGAGAGACTTTTTCCACCTCTTTTATATCCATTGAAAGAGTATTAGAAGCAAGTCCAGCAGTAAAACTTCCTACAGGTCTAACAATTATTTCTGCTGCCATATTTGCTTCTCTAGAAGCACGATCCTGTAACATTCCATGAGCTAGTCCAACAATAATTAATATCAAGACTATACCAATAGAAATTCCAATAGCAGTCATTAAAGTACGTAAAGGACGGTGCTTAACATTGGCAATAACCAAACTTTCCATTTTTTAGAAAACTCCTTATAAGGTTAAAAAGAGAATGAAAGAAAAAGATTTTTTTGCAACAAATAGTAAAATTTTTCCCAAAAAAGAAATAAATATTAAACTACTTTGTAGATAGATCAAGGTGTCAAAGGGCAAGTTGGTAATAAATGTTTTGCAGGATAGGGGTTTTTTATATATACTTTTTAGAATTTAGTTCTAGAATTCTAGTAAAAGCACTCGTAGCCAGCAGCTATTTAGGCTAGCTGGCTTTTTCCTTGCCTAAAAACAACAAAAGCGAAGCAACCATTGCTCCGCTTCTATTAGAATTTTTAATTTATTAACTATTCAGTCACTTCTTCAACTTCAACATTGGAGACAATACTCTCTTCTGTTATGTTTTCTATTTGTTCATCTGTTGCTAGAAGGTTTCTTTTATATAGAACTTTTAATGGGTTAAGCTGATTACCAAAACTATCAGTTAATTCAAAATGTAGGTGTGGGCCAGTAGATCGACCTGTAGAACCTACTAAAGCAATAGTATCATTGATGTTTACGCTATCGCCTTCACTAACAAATAGTTTTTGTGCATGTGCATAACGAGATAATTGACCATCCTTATGTTCAATTATTAGAGTATTTCCATAACCACTTTGCCAACCAGAAAAAACTACTTTTCCTTCTGCTGCTGGATAAATGGGTGTGCCAGTGGCGGCAGCAATATCAATACCTTTATGACGATGACCACGGCGCTTTTCACCATAAATAGAGCTAATTAAGCCTTTTAATGGGAAGTAATATTTTTTTGCAAAATTAAGTACACGTTTTGGATTAACAAACCTTGGGCGGGTGACAACTTCTTTAGCTTCGGAACTATCGGCTGATTCTGTTTTGTTATCATTTACTGTTGATTCTTTGCTGTTATTAGCAAAGTTGGATGACATAGACAAATGTTTGTAATCTTGGGCAAAAGTGCTTTGTTGTAAACAAAATACACTTAAAAGTAGGGCAACAACAAAAAAGTTTAAGTTAACTTTTTTGTTTTTTCTAGGAGAGACTCTAATGTTGGTAGACAAAAACTCACCAAAATGCATGAAAAATCCTTTCCTTAAGCTAAGTCTAAAAACACCTAGACTATAGCAATACTGAATACAGATTAATTTTTTGGGGAAGGGAAAAGAGTCCAAGCTAGAAAAGTGGACACTCGTCCTTCCAATTATGCCTACGAGGTTAGCTGACGGGCTTGAGTTTGGAAGTTCTCTAGTAAGCGTAAAATAAATCGAAATACGCTTAAATGCGCCCCTGCTAGTAAGTTAAAAACTTACTAGTGAAATTGGTTCCCCCGTTTCTTTGTTTACACAAAGAATTAGGCCGACAAAGAATGCAAAAAATGCAAGCAAGAGATATTTAATTTTTGTTGCATTTTTTAGGCTAGTAAAAAGACGGCTAGCCCGTCCTGCTGTGCAGCAGAGATGGCGATTATAGATAAGAAAATTTTGGTTGACTAGCCTAAATTCCGGTTTCTATTTAAGAAGGATTATCTTATTTAATTTCTACTAGTTACATTCGCTTCCTTTAACAGTTGAGTTGCATGTTCTACTATTAATTGCATCTCATTTTCTCTATCTATACTGTAATAGCCTCGAATATGACTACGATTATCTATTAAAACTAGCCGTTGGCTATGGCTCATTGGGTCTTCACCAAGGCTTAAGCGAAAACCTTTTACAGAAAGATCAATAATTTTTGCTTTTTCTCCTGTAAGAAACTGCCAATTGTCCTTAGCTTCAAATTTTTTAGCATATTCAGTTAATTTTTCTGGACTGTCTGTAGCAGGATCAACACTAATAGAAAGTAGGTGTAAACCTTTATCACCAAGGGTTTTGTCTAATTTAGACATTCGTGCTGTCATAACGGGACAAACGCCCTGGCAACTAGTGAAAAAGAAGTCTGCTACCCAAATTTTTCCTTTTAAGTCTGCTGTTGTTAAGGTTTTTCCACTTTGATTAGTAAGAGAAAATTCTGGTAATTCCCCAAGATCAGATAAAGTTATTAACTGTTCATTTCCTACAACTGCATTTGATGTTTGATTGTTATTGGTTGGGCTTTGACAATTAATAAAAAGTGAAACTATTAAAAGCAAAGCTATTGTAAGGTAAACTTCTAGTTGAGATCGAGTTAACATAGTAATTTATAAGTACCTCTAAAGAATAATAAAAATTAGCCTAAGATTATCACAAATTTGTTGCTACAAAAGACTTTACTACCAACTTTGGACAGCTTGGAATTTTATATTAAACATCTGTTGACTTTCTTCTTACAGACAGATATTTTCTTTTTTTAACACTTCTGTTGTGCCTAAATTCTCCGCTAAAATATATCAATAAAACTTAAGGAGTTTTTCATGCAATTAGCTGAACTTTATCAGGAACATATTGCTAAACTAAAAAATAGCTACACAAATATTATTAATGAACTATCTGAGCGGGGAATAAATTTAGATGGTGTGTTAATTCATTCTGGCAGTGAGGGTTATTATTTTGCTGATGATAACCATATTGCTTTCCGTAATGTTCCGCATTTTACACATTGGCTTCCATTAGAAGCACCTGAGCAGTTTTTGCTTTTTCAACCTAATAAACCATTAAAATTATTTCGATATATTCCTAAAGATTTTTGGTATGAAACTCCGGTTGATGCTGCTAAACATTGGCAATCAGAATTTGAAATTACAGAAGTAAATCAAGTTAGTGAAATAGCTAAGCTTTTACCTAATTTAAGCCAAATTGCTTATATAGGTAATAATACTAGTTTGGTTCAAGAATGGGGAGTAAATCCAGAGCTAGTTCAACCAAGAAGTTTGATGAGCAGACTAGATTTTGCCCGCGCAATTAAAACACCTTATGAAGTTCATTGCATAAAATTAGCTAATCAACGTGCTGCTTGTGGACATCGTGCAGCATTAGCCGCTTTTCAAGCAGGACTAAGCGAGCGGGAAATCCATAGAGATTATCTTAATGCAATAGATGGTGCAGAAACTGATACACCTTACACTAATATTGTTGCATTAAATGAAAAGGCTGCTGTACTGCATTATCAACATAAACGTGGTCGAGAAGCCTCTAACGGGGATTTGCTTTTAATTGATGCTGGGGCAAAAATGTTTGGCTATTGTAGTGATATTACTAGAACTTACTTACGTGAAGGTGTTGATGATGTATTCCAAGAATTACTTAATAAAATGGAAAGTTTGCAACAAGCTTTGGTTGCTCAAGTAAAAGTTGGACTATCTTATATAGATATTCATCAAGCTACTCATCAAGGAGTAGCTAAAATATTAGCTGAGTTAGAGTTAATTAAATTATCAGCAGATGAAATTTTTGCACGTGGTTTTACACATCCTTTCTTCCCTCATGGAATTGGGCATTTATTAGGGATTCAAGTTCATGATGTTTCTGGTCATGTGGCTGATAAAGAGGGGACTCCAGCCCCACCTCCAGCAGAGTATCCATTTTTAAGATTTACTCGTGTAATAGAAGCAGGACAAGTTTTTACAATTGAACCTGGTTTTTATTTTATTCCGATGCTGCTTGAGCCTTACCGAAATGGAGAAGACAAAGATTTATTTAACTGGGCAATGATTGACCGACTTTCTAAGTTTGGAGGCATTCGCATAGAAGACAATATTTATGTTAGGGTTGAAGGGCCAGAAAATCTAACAAGGGCGGTTTTAAGTTAATGGAAAACTTTGATCCTAATGCTGCTGCTCTAGCTGATTCTGGTATTTTTGGGCTTCCAAACACTTTAGAAAATAGCAAAGTTGTGTTAATTCCTGTTCCTTTTGAAGCTACTACATCTTATGGAGGCGGGACGGCTTCGGGCCCAAGTGCAATACTTGCAGCAAGTAAACAAGTTGATTTATATGATTATGGGACGGGACGACCTTACAAAAGCGGAATTTACTTATTAGAAGAGTCAGCAGAAATACAAGACTATAACCGAAAAGCAAAAAAGCTAGCTACACCTATTATTGAAGCTAGTGGAAATGTAAAAGACTCTCCAAGACTTCAATTTAATTTAGATAAAGTTAATGAATATTGCAGTAAGCTAAATCATATTGTTTATGAAACGGCACGCGAACTGCTAGCTAAAGATAAAATTGTTGGGTTAGTAGGCGGCGATCACGCTACGCCTTTTGGCTCAATAAAGGCACACACAGAAGCTTATCCAGGTGGTTTTGGAATTTTACACCTAGATGCACATTGTGATCTAAGGCAATCTTATGAAGGCTTTGATTGGTCACATGCTTCTATTATGTATAATGTTATTAACCATTTACCAAGAGTTACTAAACTTGTCCAAGTTGGTATTAGAGATTTTTCTGAGGGAGAATTAGAGGTTATACAAAACTCTCACGGTCGAATTGTTACTTATTTTGATGAAATATTAATGGCACATAAATTTGAAGGCGTAGCCTGGGCAAGAATAGTAGACGGAATAATTAAAGATTTACCAGAACAAGTTTATCTTTCTTTTGACATTGATGGACTAGATCCCACGCTTTGCCCAAATACAGGAACACCTGTTCCGGGCGGGCTTTCTTTTCAAGAAATTATTGCTTTGCTTGGTGGGCTAGTGCGTTCAGGTCGTCGGATAATTGGGTTTGACCTTACAGAAGTTGCACCCGGGCCTGATGGCGATGAATGGGACGCTAATGTTGGGGCAAGACTTCTTTATAAAATGATAGGTTATACTTTACTTAGTCAAAATTCTAAAAAAAATAAACAGCGCAAAAAATAAAATTTATGAAAAGGTTCTTTAACTTACTAGTTTTCTTTTTAATCATATCTTTAACATTATCTCAAAATTTTTCTTTAGCCAGTCAAAACTTTGCTTTAGTCCCTGAAACACTTGGTGCTGGTGAAATTACTACACTTGTAGGGAGTGATCGTGCTTTTGGTGATGGTGGGCCAGCCCTTCAAGCTAGCTTAAATGCTCCTAAAGCAATGATTTTTGATAAAGCAGGAAACTTGCTAATAGCAGATACAAACAATCATAGAGTAAGAAAAATAAACTTAACTACTGGTGAAATTACTACTATTGCTGGGATTGGAATGGCTGGGTTTACTGGTGATGGTGAACCAGCAGCACGAACTAAGCTAAATTTTCCTAATGGTTTGGCGATAGACGAGCGAGGAAATATTTTTATTAGCGATTCTGCTAATCACCGTATCCGTCGGGTTGATGTTGATAGCTCTGTAATTACTACTGTTGCTGGCAATGGTGAAATGGGACAAGATAGAGATAATGTTTTAGCAACGCAAACTAGTTTAACTAATCCTTTTAGCCTAGCAATTGATAAATCAGGCAATATTTATGTTTTACAACTTGAAAGTTTTAGAGTTCGCCGAATTGATGTAAATAGCAGAATCATTACAACCTTTGCTGGTAATGGTAAAGCAGGAGTTAGCCGAGATGGAGAAATAGCCGCTTCTAATAGCATAATTCCTGTTGCTATTAATATTGATAATCAAGACAACTTGCTAATTGTTGAAACTAGCGCAGAACCAAAATTTGATAATATCCTGCTTAGCAACCGAGTCCGACAAGTAAACACTCAAACAGGGGTTCTTAACACCATTGCTGGAAATGGTTGTAATCCTTTTCGTAGCTTAAGTTGTACTTCTATTGAAGGGGAGCTAGCTACTAAAACAAGCTTGATTTTTCCCTTAAATGTTACGGTTGATCAATTAGGAAATATTTTTATTATTGATGATACACAAGTAAAAATGGTAAGTAGTTCAACAGGAGCAATTACCACGATTGCAGGAAATGGAGAAAAACAACTTAAAGCTAATAATGGTGATGGTGGCGCAGCTAAACAAGCAACTCTATTTCCTTTTGCTTTGGCGGCTAGAGCTTCTGAGCTTTTTATCCTTGACTCAGGTTATGACCAAGTTCGACGAGTTAGCCTAGATACAAATACTATTGATTCTATTGCAGGAGTTGGTATTGGAGATGGTAAAACGGCTAAAGCTAGTAAATTAAATGCTCCAACAGGTTTAGCCCTAGATTCCACTAACAATTTATTTATTGCAGATACCTCACATAACTTAATCCGCAAAGTTGATGCTATAACAGGAGTAATTACTAGTGTTGCTGGTACTGGAAAAAATAATTTTAATGGTGATGGCAAACTAGCAGTTGACACAGACCTTTCTGAGCCAATTTTTGTAGCCGTAGATGGAAAAGACAATCTTTTTATTGTTGAGCGTAGCAACCGAGTCCGTCGCCTTGATAACTCAACCAAAACAATTACTACTATTGCAGGTAATGGAATGGCAGGTTTTAGTGGTGATGATGGCAATGCTACCTTAGCAAAATTAAATAGTCCATCTAGTGTAGTAATTGATGATGTTGGAAATATATTTATTGCAGATACAGCTAATCATCGAGTCCGCCGAGTTGATAACCAAACAAGGAATATTACAACTATTGCAGGCAATGGAATAGCAGGTTTTAGCGGGGATGGAGCGACAGCTATTAATGCTAGTTTAGATTCACCTACTGGCTTAGCCTTAGCTAACAACACTTTATTTATTGTTGATAATAGTAATCGTGTTCGTAGTCTTAGCCTCTCATCAGGCATTATTAGCACTTTTGCAGGTAATGGAAAATTTGGCTTTAAGGGTGATAACAAAACAGCTAAAAAGGCAAGTTTTCAATTTCCTAAATCTTTAACTACAGATAGAGAAAATTTATTTATTGCTGATACTGGCAATAATAGAATACGTGCAATTAATCTATCTACAGGAGTTATTAGAACAATTGCTGGTGATGGTGTAAGTGCCTATGCTGGAGATAATGGAGAAGCAACAAAAGCTAGTTTATCCACGCCAACTAATATTGCTATTGATAAAATAGGAAATTTATTTATTTCTGACCAAAAAAATAATGTTGTTAGGGTAATTAAAAAATAATTAATAGGGATATTTAGCTGAATATTCATCAATAGTTAAAACCTCATTGCGATAGAAAAAACGGCTAAAGAAAATTCCTGCTAAAAATCCTCCTATGTGTGCCATAAGTTACACCATCACCACTACTTGAAATAGCAGTGGAAAACTGGCCTAGGAGTTGTAAAATAAACCAAAATCCAACAACAAAAATTGCTGGTAGTTCTACTATGCTAGCAAAGATTCCAACAGGAATAATTACTTTAATTTTATGGGCTGGAAATGTGACTAAATAGGCTCCAAGTATTCCTGCAATTGCTCCTGATGCTCCAAGTGAAGGAATAATTGCAAGGGGTTGGCTAGATATGTGAGCTAGAGAAGCTATTATTCCACAAAGTAGATAGAAAATTAGTAAGCGAAAATGTCCAAAACAGCCTTCTATTTCTTCTCCAAACACCCAAAGATAAATCATGTTACCTAAGATATGAAACAGGCTACCATGCATAAACATAGAGGTAAGAAGGGTTAAATAAATAGGGTCAGGGCCAGGAGCTTGAGGAATTTTGCCTAATCCATCAATAAAACCTGGTTTAACCAAGTCAATATTATTAGTTATTTCATAAGGAATTGCTGAATAGCCGACAATAAAAGGTTCTCCTAGTAGTAATTCTAGTAAAAATACATAAATATTTATAATAACCAGTAAATAAACTATTACAGGAATTATTTTTTGTTTAGTAGGTTGATGTCCAATAGGTATCATACTTAAACACCTACCTTTTATTTCTAGCTAAATAGAAAGAGACACAAAAACTATGCCTAAGTTTTTAGAAGTTTGGTAAATTATTGTTAATTAATAGCTTATAAGGGGAATAAATTTAATAGATTAAAATAAAAAACTTAATTTATAGGGCAAAATTGCTCAATAAAATAGAGAGGTTGTTAAAAATTTTGTGTTAGGGGCAACTTGTTAATTAAAGCTTAATTACAGCAATCTTGGTCAGGTTTACATTGTAGGTTTTCTGGAGTTTGAGCAGCACGTTTATTGATATCTAACTCGCTTTCTTCGGTTTCCGGGCGTTTGATCATTACAATTTGATTGCCGCGAGTGTTATAACGCACTTCATCCATAATATGATAAATCAACATCACGCCACGCCCACAAGGACGCAAAATATAATCAGGGTCGGTTGGATTAGGTAGACTATTTAGGTCAAAACCTTCGCCTTCATCGGTAATAGTAAAACTTGCTTGTTGAGGGGTAATTTCTGCAACTATGTGGATTCGTTTGTTTGGGTCAGATTTGTTTCCATGTTTTATTGCGTTAGCAATGGCTTCATCTAAGGCAACAAAAATATTAGAAGTAGAGGGTTGAATAATTCCTAAATGTGCAGTGCGTTCAATTAGATAGGCTAAAACTTCGTGCATCCATTCAATTTGGCTTGGGATAACAAACTCTATTTTTTCCTTCAAAAAAGGCAAAATTTTATGAAAATCGTTTTTCTTAGGATCTTTTGCCATAGGTGAATTAGATGCTTGTGTCAAAGTTTCTTTCTCCTTAAGTTTATTAATTAACCTGTTTTAAGACTAAAGATTAATCGTTAAGGGTTGACAGTAGATTAAAAGAAAACACTATAAAAATGCAATATCAATTTTCACCGATTTTGTAACAACTGGCAGGGCTTATTTATTTATACAAAAATGTTTATACTCTTCTGTTTGCTAAAAATTGAGTAATAAAAGAAATATTTTTTAGGGGGAATGACTTTAATGCTAGTAATGAAGTTCGGCGGTACATCTGTAGGGAGTGCTAGTAGAATTGCCGAAATAGTAAAAATTATTAAGAATGAACAAGAAACAACAAAAGAAATTGTGGTAGTTGTGTCAGCAATGAGTGGTGTTACTAATGGTTTGTTAGCCGCCGCAACAGCCGCAACAGAAGGTAAACAAGCTGAATATGAAAGCATTTGCCAAGATTTGCTTCGTAAACATCGAATTGCTATTTTAGAGCTAATTAAAGATGCTGTGCGTTGTGAAGAACTACTTAAAGAAATTGAAAAGCTAATTGAACAAAATTGTAGCCGTCTTTGCTACGGCATACAAATTTTAGGAGAAGCTTCCCCACGTGCTTTAGATGCAATTGCTTCTTTAGGCGAACGTCTTTCGGCTCGTCTTGTGGCTGCTGCACTTACAGAAGCAGGAATTTTAGCTGAGTGGCTAGAAGCTACAGATTTAATTGTTACAGATGATAATTTTGGAGATGCCGCACCTCAAATGCCAGAAACCGAAGCTAGAACAAAAGAAAAATTATTGCCAGTATTAAGCTCAGGTCATGTTGCAGTTGTTACTGGCTTTATTGGTGCTACTCGTAAGGGTGTAATTACTACGCTAGGTCGTGGCGGCTCTGATTATACAGCAGGAATTATTGGAGCTTGCTTAAAGGCTAGTGAAGTTTGGATTTGGACGGACGTTGATGGTGTAATGACGGCTGACCCTTCAATTGTTCCTGATGCTCATACTTTATCTGAAATGACTTATAGCGAAGCAGCAGAACTTTCTTACTATGGTGCTAAAGTGCTGTATCCAAAGACAATATTGCCAGTAATTAAAGATGAAATCCCACTACTAATAAAAAATAGCTTTTTTCCTGACCGAGTAGGCACACGTATTGCCTCAACAACTTCTACTAAAGATAGTGATGTAAAAGCTATTACCTCAATAAAAAATATTAGTTTAATTACTATTAGTGGACGTGGAATGATGGGGGTGCCAGGAATTGCAGCAAAAACTTTTACTGCCGTTGCTAGCCAAAATGTCAATATTTTAATGATTTCTCAATCTTCTTCAGAAAATAATATTTGCTTTGTTATTAATACTTCTGAGGTAGAACGTACCTGCAATGTCTTAAGACGAGCCTTAGAAATAGAGTTTCATCATAAACATATTGAAGATATTCAAGTTCAAGATAAAGTTGCAATCATCGCTGTTGTAGGCGAACGAATGAAAGGCACACCCGGAATTGCTGCACGAATGTTTGGAGCCGTAGGAACTAGTCAAGCAAACATCATTGCTATTGCTCAAGGTTCATCGGAAATTAATATTTCTTTTGTAATTCCTGAGTCTGATATTGCTAGAGTTGTTAGATCCATTCATGATGAGTTTAAGTTAGGCAAAAGCAAGTAAGCTAAATAGTTAGCTAGCAATAAAATTGCTGGCTAACACTTAAATAAATGTTTTAGGGATTAAAATTGATGAAAATTAGTCGCTTAATTTGGTTATGTTTAATTTTATGTCTAATAATTACACCATTTACCATACAAACAAAAGCTTTTGTTAATAGTGAAAATCAAACCAGATACATTACACTTTCTTCAGGAATTGAGGAGCTAAAAGCGCAATTTAATAAGGATGAAGGCAACACAAGACTTTTGCTTGTACTCTCGCCTGGCTGAGGAAAATGTATTGGGGGCCTCCCAAGTAACTAACAAAGTCTTAAAACAAATTGCTAGCACAAAACTAAAAGTTTATGTTGTTTGGTTGCCAATTTTGCGCAAAGATAAAGAGGAGAAAGTAGTAAAGGCAGTTACTTTTGTTAATGATGCTAGAGCAAAGCATTATTGGGACGCAGATAAATTTTTAGCTAAAGAATTCTCAGAAGTCTTGCAATTTCAAGATAATAAACCTGCATGGGATATTTATTTAGTTTATGGTCAGACAGCAAAATGGGAAGAAAAAGCACCTAAACCAGATTTTTGGATGCACAAATTAGACGAAATTCCAAAAGATAACTTTTTAGATCCAAAGAAGTTATCTCAAGAAATAGTAAAACGCCTTTCTACCAATTAAAAATAAAATTTTTAGATTTTTATGGGCCGTCGTAGTCAAGAAGAAGAAGTTAAAATAGCAGCTTTAAGAAATTCGGAAACCTTTTCTTTGCTTAGTGCTACAGAAATGGTTGAGCAAATAGAAGTGTTTCTAAAACATGGCTTGATTAATGAAGCTATTGCTAAACAAAGGCGTTTACCGCCTCCACTAACTACAGAGCAAGTTAGCGTTTATGCTAGCTTACGGGCTAATATTGCTGAACATTTTGCACGTTATGGCTATTATTCTGGTGTCTTGGACGTACTCCAACCTTATGACACTGTGCCAGCAAGAGCGCGACTACCAATAAAAGAACGTACACTGGTAAGCCTACAACTTGGAAAAGCTTATTGTGTTAATAGTAATTATCCTTCAGCAATTAGCCTGCTTAACGAATCTCTAAAATGTAGCACTCAAATTACAGATAAAAACTTGGAAGCTCAAGCACTTTGCCAAATAGGGATTGTTTATTTTAACTTGCAAGAATATGTAATTGCACAAGATAACTTAAGCCAAGCTCTTAAAATCTTTACCAAAAATAATGATAAAAAAGGAGAAGCAGAAAGTTATCTTTATACAGGAAAAGTTTTAGTTGGGCTTAGAGACTTTGATAAAGGCATAGAAAATTACCAAAAAGCCATACATTTAAGCTCAGACATTTTAGAAATTGACAAAGAAAATATTCAAACTCAAGCAAATGTCTCACTAGCAACGGTTTATTTTTTACAAGGAAAACTTAAACAAGCAATTGATTGTTATGAAGGTTTGATAAGACTTTATGGAGATAAACAAAAGTTTGCTCTAGCTGTGCAAACTTACAATGGTTTAGCTGGAAGTCTAATTTTAGTTGGTAATTGGGCGAGAGCAGAAGAGTTACTGGAAAAAAGTTTAACCCTTGCACGAAAGCAACAAGACGACTACGGCGAATCACTAGCCTTAGCTCAATATGGGCTTCTTTACACCTTAACAGGTCGAATTAATGAAGCTAAACCTAGCTTAAACTTTGCCTTAGAGCTAGCTCAACAAATTCGCGCTAAAGACTTAGAAAGTTTTTGTGAAGTTAATTTAGGAAAGCTTTATTTATTTTTAGGTGAAAAAGAGCAAGCTCTACTTCACTTAAAACCAGCCTTAGAAACCTCTTTATCAATTAATAGAATTGATTATGCTGTAGAAGCACAGCTAGCTTTTATAGAAATTTGCTTAAGCGAAAATAAGTTGCAACAAGCCCAAGCAGGTCTAAAAATTGCGCGTGATTGGTTGGGAGAAGAAAAAAATCTTTTGCTAATAGGTAAGCTACTTTACTATGAAGCGCGACTTGCAGAAAAACAAGGCCAAGAGTCTTTAACTAAATTAAATCAAGCAATTGAAATTTTTGAAGTCTGCTCGCTTCCATTAGACAAGGCTTTGTCTTTAATTGAACGTGCGCAAGTTTTACAAAAAAAGAAAGATCCAAAAGCATTAGCAGATTTAGAACGCGCTCAACAGCTTTTGCAAGAAATAGGAGCAACAGCTTTAGTAACACAAACTAATTTATTAACAAAGCAATTATTTAGTACAAGTAAGATTAATGATCAGAATAATTTAGCTACTCAGCTATTAGATGAAAGAAAACAAATACAACAAATAATTCGAGCTTGTTCTAGTCGTCAGGAAGCTTTTAAGCAAGCTGCACAAGTTTTGCAAGAACAGACTCAAGCAGATTTAATTACATTTTTTGAGTTAACAACAGAAAATCCACCTAAATTGCTAGCAAGCACAAATGAATTAAGTCTTGTTACAGAATCGCTTCAAGAGCGTTTTCAAATTGCTTTAGCTGGAAAAAAAAGTGGTTGGGTTGGTGAGCGTAGCTTAGATGAGCCGCTTTATTTAGCACTTCAATCAATAAATGAAGAGCAACAGCTAGCAGTTTTATTTTGGGGAGCATCACGTAAAGTTATTAATAAAGATTTAATCCAAGCCTTTTTAGAAATATTAGTAGAACTAACTAACTTAATTGCTAAGCAAGCTGAAGATAGAGTTGAGTTTGACGAAGTAGAAATTGGAAAAATAAAAAATTTTCAAAACCTGCCAGAACTTGTTTTTGCTAGCCGAAAAATGTCAGAACTTACAGATCAGATTAATAGAATTCATTCTAGTAATTTAACTGTACTAATTACAGGTGAATCAGGAACAGGAAAAGACTTGATTGCTAGGGCAGTTCACACGGCTAGCGAACGTCGGGCGCGTCCGTTTTCTCCTTTTAATTGTACTGCTACACCTCAAGAAATTGTTGAAGCACAGCTTTTTGGCTATCGCAAAGGTGCTTTTACAGGTGCAAATATTGATTATGAAGGTGTAATTCGTGCTGCTGAGGGCGGAACACTTCTTTTAGATGAAATAGGGGATTTAAGCCTAAATATTCAGCCTAAGCTGCTACGTTTTCTACAAGATGGAGAAATTCAACCTATAGGCTATACTCGACCAATAAAAGTAAATGTACGGATAATTGCTAGCACAAATCGAGATTTAGAAAAAATGGTAGAGCGTGGAGAATTTCGAGAAGACCTTTATCATCGGCTAAATATTCTTCGTTTATATGTTCCACCTCTAAGACAGCGACGCGAAGAAATTAGATTGCTAGCACAATATTTCTTAAAAGAATCTTGTCAGCGTACCAATAAACGGTTAGGCTTTAGTTTGGCGGTCTTAAATCTAATAGAATCTTATGATTGGCCCGGAAATGTGCGTCAGCTAAAAAATGAAATTGAGCGAATAGTAGCTTTTTCAGGTGAAAAAGATACAATAGAAAAATATCATCTTTCGCAAGATATCTTGCAAGCAACAGCTAATCTAAAAATAAAAGGCCAAGTGTTGGAAAAAAATGACTTACCAGAATTTCAAGAAGGCATGTCATTAGATGAAACCTTAATGCAGATTGAAAAACAAATAATTGTTAAGGTCTTAAAACAATGTCGGGGCAATATTCGCCGGACTTCTACTTTGCTGGGTATTTCTCGAAAAGGTCTTTACGATAAAATAAAACGTCTAAAAATTCGTCATTAACCTATAAGGATCTAATTAAATTTTATGATTGCTTATCTTAGTGGAAAACTATTTGGCAAATCTACTAGTGTTGCAATAGTTGATGTTAATGGTGTAGGGTATGAAGTACAAATCCCACTGTCAACTTACTATGAACTTGGTGAGATTGGCAGCACAGTAGGACTACAAATTTATACACAAGTTCGTGAAGATGCGATCCAATTATTTGGTTTTCGCACAGGGTTAGAAAAAGAGCTATTTTTAAAACTTTTAAGTGTTAGCGGAGTTGGGCCAAAGCTAGCTTTAACGCTTCTTTCTGGCTTAAGTGCTGATGAGTTAATCCAAGCTATTTTATCAGGGAATTTAGTCCAACTAACCGGAGTTCCTGGAGTTGGACGTAAAACAGCAGAACGCTTGGTTTTAGAACTAAAAGATAAATTAAAATCCCTTGGAAGTGGTGAGACATCGCCGTCTGTGGCTGTTAGTGATGCTACATTAAAGTCAGATGTTGTTTCAGCATTGGTTAACTTGGGCTGGCAACAAGCGATGGCAGAAAAAGCGGTTAATGTTACACTAAAAGAGGAGTCTAGCCGGGATTTCCAACTAATTCTTAAACAATCGCTAAAAAAACTTTATCGTTAATTTTTGGATTTATGAAGGTATTATTATCAGTTTTTTCCTTATTATTGGCATTTTCAATTGCTCAAGCTCAAGTAACTAATGTTTCTAGCAAACTAGAAATGCCAGAATTAATGCTGGAAGCACAAATAGAATTTGCACGTATTAGCGAAGTTCGAGCCGATGAACGAATAAAAATGCTTTCAGAATTTATTAAAAAGTGGACAGATAACCCGCTTATAGTTCCGGCTCGTGAAGCACTGCTTAGAGCGCGTGGAGCGCAGGCTGAAACCCTGCTGAAACAACAAAAAATCGAACCAGCACTTGAACAACTTCAGTTAGCAATTAAAGAATACCCTCAACCCTTAAATGACCGAATTTTTGGCACAATGCTAGCCTTTCCTCTAACAGTTTATAATCATGGGTTTCGTAAAGAAGCACTAGAATTAATGCGTAGCTTTGAACCAAGTGCCGAAGGTCAAGCTACAAGGTTAGGGCAACTTGCTAATCTTTATCTTACGGCTGAAGCTGGTACGGATGCCTTACGTGTATTAACTCAAGCTATATCATTAGAGCCAAAATCAGCAAAGTATTATTATGCTTTAGGGACAACACAACTAACTTTACTTAAGTTTAAGGAAGCAAAAGCAGCTTTTCAACAAACAATAAATTTAGATCCAAAACATCCATTAGCTTTTGGCAGTCTAGCGGCTCTTTATCGTGGTGAAGGTGCTTTGGAAGATGCAGTAGCACTTTATAAAAAACAATTAGAAGTTGCACCTGATAGTGAAGTAGCTCGTTCAGGTCTAGCTATTACTTATTTACTTGCTAGTGAAAATACTCTTGCAACTCAAGAACTTGGAAAGCAATTTTCTAGCACACCAAGAGATTTTCTGCTTTTTACTCAATTAGGTTATTTAGCAGCTAACCGCAAAGATTATACACGAGCAAGGGCCTGGGCCGAACTTGCCTTAAATCTTGCTCCAAGTTATGCTTGGGCGCGAATTGTTCTAGCTAATAGCCTTATGGCACAACAAGAATTTTCTGGGGCAGAAGAACTTTTGTCAGATGCTCTTACTAGAGGTGTAAATTTCCCTACTCTACACTTTGAAATTACACAAGCTTTACTACTAGCAGAAAATTATGAAGGTGCTTTTGAACAATCAGAGCAATTCTTAAGAATAACTCCAGAAGGTGAATTTCTTTTACAAATAGGCAGTAGTCCATTACAAAACTCAAGCTTAAAAACTTTGCTTGAAAGTGAACGTCGTGCAGCTTTATCTCTACCTGTAAGCTTAACTTCAGATGATCGCTATAAGCTAGTAGAAAGCTTTCTACGCTTTAAGTTTTATCTTGGAAAGTTAAAGGAAAATGTTAATAATTCTGAAACAGAAACTCTTGGACGGCGGCAAAAAACAGAAATTCAAGTCAAAGCTGTAGAAGCATTAAATCAATTTCTTAGCATTAATGATGAAAGAAAAGCTTTTCGTAAACTTTGGGCTGCTGAAGAGTTATTTACATCTGACATTGCTTTAGAAAGGGCTGTAGAATTTTGTCAAGATCTAGTAAAAGATGCTGAACTAGCTACACGCCTAGAAGGTTCCATTCGTGAAGCACCAGAACTTGACGAACGAAGCCGGCAAAAACTTTTTCGCGCTCGTGCATATCATTTGTTAGGGCGTGTGCGTTTTAAGCAAGCTCAGTTGGTAGAGTCTGAAAAGGCTCTAAAACTTGCAATAGAAAATTTTCCTGAAGGTGCAGAAAAAAGAGTCGCCTTTTCTCATTTAGCTTCTGTTACTCAAGCATCTGGTAATGATAAAGAAGCACTAAGTCTATATATTAAAAGCTATAATCAATATGATGGAAATGCTTCTATCCAAAAAACAATGATTGAAAATCTATATCGTAAAATTCATGGTTCTTTGGAAGGATTAGACTTAAAGTAAACTACCTGTTTTAATTTAGAGGTGAAAAATGCAACGTGCAGTAATCATTACTTTATTTTCTTTGTTGTTTTTACTAGTTCATACAGTGGGACTAGCTCAAAATCTAACTCTACGCCAATATATTTATAGATTTGAAAACCCTAAGTTTGAAATTAGTTTAGTAGAAATAACTATTTCTGAGTCTGGCGATAGCACTTTACGTTTTAAGAAACGTGATGAAGACGAAGAAACCTTGCTATCTATTAAACTTTCAACATCAACTATTCAAAAACTTCAAAATTTATATGATGAACTAAGATTTTTAGATAGTACAGATACTTATCAGTCAAGCGCACAGCTAAGTAATCTAGGGACAACAACCCTAGGTCTTAAACAGGGAGAGAAAAATAGATCAGCTAGTTTTAGCTATACAACTAATGCCTCAGCTAGAGAATTAGCTGCCTTTTACCGAGCTATTGAAAACCAATATCGTAGAGTAGAAGAACTTAAGCTAGCTAGACAGTTTACACCCTTAGATCTACCAAAACAATTAAAAAGTTTAGAAGAAGAACTTAAGCGTAATAGAATAGCTGAGCCTTTACAGCTAGTAGCAACACTATCAGATATTTCCATAGATGATAATGCTCCATTAATAGCTAGAAATTTAGCAGGAAAGCTAGTTTCACAAATTAAGAAAGGCAAATAAAATTGCACTTTTAGCTTGGTTTTAGACAAGATTATAGCGTTTTGAGTTCCTGATATTTGTTTGACACCTATTCGGAACTTTGCTAAACTCTCTGAAAAGCCAATAAAGCTATCTACTTATTATATTAAGAAGCTTTTCTGCTAATAAAATCCAACTAAAATAATTTAGCTTAACTTAAAAAGTTTTTATCTTAAGTTGTATATTAGTAGCAATCTAACTTAGTATAGTTGTTTCCCAAACAGTGCGTTAATTTAGTAGCTCTAAAAATTCTAATAGAGAGAGAACATAAATTATGGCGTTAGTGGGAGATCTAAAAGATCTTGCGCTAGTTGATATCATACAAATTAACTGTATCGGGCGTAATACAGCACGTCTAACAGTGCATTATTCCATTGGAGATGGTGTATTCTATTTTCAGGATGGAGATATAGTAGATGCACGTTTTGGGGAATTAACTGGCATAGATGCTGTTTATCAAGCATTGCGGTTTAGTGAAGGAAGTTTTCGTATTGATACAGGCATTTCTGCTCCAATACGCACAATCTATGATCCTTGGGCCAATATTTTAATGGAAGGGATGCGTATTATTGATGAAGAGAGGGCTGGAATGATTCCCACTACTCCAGGAATGGCCCCGGTTGGTGTAGGTTCAACAGGTACCCCTTCAGGTGGAGTAGTTAGGGCGATTAATCCTTATCAAACATTAGTCAATGATTTGCTAAAAATTAGAGGTGTAGAAGGTGCTATAGCCACATTAAGAGATGGTACACTACAAGCACAAACTAATATTAAAACTCCAGAAAAACTAGGCATGTTAATAGCTTTTATGGTTTATCACGGAGGATTAGCATCAATTCCAGCACGGGCCGGGATGTTAAAAAGGATGTCCTTAATTTCTGGACAACGTAAGCTAATTCTTTTTGATCAAGAAGATTTTTTAGCTGCTATCGAGTGTGGTAGCGCGGTACGTTACGAGACAATAAATCCTTATATTGAACGCGCTTTTCGTAAGATTCAAATGAGGCGCGGGCCCGGTGGGACAGGTATGAGCGGCCCACTTACACAATTCTGAAGCTAGCGCAGTTGTTGGTTAATTTACCATGCACATTCCTAAAGGAAAGCCAGTCCATGAAAACCTCAAAACTTCTTATGTAAATACTACTGCTTTGCTGGCAGACCTGCAAATTATTAGTTTTACAGGTTATTTACAAGTGCTTTTTTCTTATGGAAAAGGATATATCTTTTTAGCTGATGGAAAAATTCTAAATGCAATTGATATAAGCCTTGACCGAACTCGACAAGGAGAGGAAGCTATAGATGCTACTTTACTAAGAGCCTCTTCCCCAGATGGAAAAATATCTGTTTACTCTCATTCAGAAAAAATAGTCCAAGCTATTGCAGAACGTATTGATGGAGAAGTGGTTTATCAAGCTTTATCAAGCGATTTTACAGACCTAAGAAAATTAGTAGAAAAACTTAAGCCACAAATAGAGTCACAATTTTATATTGAAATAGAATTTAGCCAAAATGTAGCAGGAATAATCTATATAATTGATAATACAATAGATGCAGTGCTATCCTTAGAAAATGAGTTGATAGAAGGCGAAGCATCTTATGAACGGATGCTAAATTTATTAACAGAACAATCGGCTCTCTTTAATGTTTATCGTTGTAAAAAAATACTCTTTCTTGGTCAAGCGGCTGCTAATGTAGTTTCTTTTCCTGATATAACACATACAGCAGATCTATCCATTGTAACTGCTCAAACAGAAATTGTTGAAGAAAATGATTCATCTCTTGTTGAAGTTGAAGAAGTAGCAAATGCTTTACCACCTAATGAGCAAGTAGAATCTGTTAGCAATGATGAGAATCTCAGCGATGAAGCACTTAATATAAATAACTTAAGCAAGGATAAAGAGACAAATAATTATCAAAAGCTAATTGATATAATGACAGAAATTATTCAAATAGTAGAAAAGGTTTCTGTTTTAGTTAGTCGAGAAGCAAATTTTGCAGTTGCTTTTAGAGCAGGACTATTAAAAGTGACAGAACAATATCCGGTTTTTGACCCATTTGCAGAAGACTTTTCTTACCAAAATGGTAAAATTAGGCTAGCTACAGAAATACCCGTAGAAAGTTTAATTAAGGGCCTAGCAAAGGCTCTAAAATATACATTAGATGAAATGGTAGCAGTCTCGCCTAATACACAATTAAGAGAACGTATTGCAGGCGCATTACTTAGGTTAGAACAATTAAAGCAAGAAGAATTTGAAAATTTAGGAATTTCTCCTGCTTTAGCTGAAATAATAACTATAGATTAGTTTTAGAAAGGAAATTCAAATTGGGTAAAGCACATGAAACATTTCTCCAAGATATGTTACGTATCCAAGGAGTAAAAACCGCAGCACTAGTTAATTTTCGAGGTGAATTTCTCCTTTCTGCTGGGGTATTTACTCCTAATGCACAAATATCTAACCAACTTGGTACTTACTTAGTACAGTTATTTGCTACAGCAGAATATGTTAGGGGTCGTTCAGAGGAATTGACATTACTTTATTCTGAGGGTAGGCTCTCAGCTTTTATAGGGTTGGATCTACTAATAGATACACCTTATGGAGCGCAAGAAGTATTTTTACTAGTTTTAAGTAGTGCGAATGTGAATCTTCCAACTTTAAGAATGACTGTAAAAGTAGCTTTGAGCAAACTAAAATTAGATAAATCTGTGCGAGATCTAAGAATTAATGTTCGAGTTTATCCACAAAATTTACTAACTAGAGATCGAATGGATGAAACTAGTTGGCAGTTTATTGAAGCAATCGGGCGCGGCTAGCAAATTAGTTATATAAAATCCAAGAGGGTGGGAATTAAAAATCATGTCAGATGCTTTTTCTGGAAATTTATCTCAATTTAAGTTAATCGATGTTTTGCGTCTTTTACATGCTAGTAATCGTACCGGCTTATTAGAGCTTACACATGATGATGGGCATTTTGGAGAAATTTATTTTGTTAGTGGACAAGCTACACATGCCCTTTATGAAGAATATATTGGTGAAGAAGCCATTTATGCACTATTTTCTTGGGTAGAAGGAACATTTCGGTTTCGTACTGGAGAAATGACAGATGAACAAACCACTATGTTAACTACCGAAGAAATTTTAGTTGAAAGTGTTACTTATGCAGCAGATTGGGAAAGTGTGCGTAGGGTAATACCTTCAAGTAATACACTTTTTCAACTTTCTTCACGTCCAACAAAAGAATTTTCCTTACGTTCTGAAGATTGGGCGGTACTACGTGAAGTAGATGGAGAAAAAAGTATTACGGAAATTGCTGGTGCGACACAATTAAGCGAACTGCAAGCTTCTCGAATTTTAGTGCGTTTATTTGATTTAGGCTTAATCGAGACTGCTGGAGAAGCTCTTTCACAAGGTTCATCTGTGGAAACTGTAGATGAGTCTATTTTAGGGCAAGTAGAAAAAGATTTAACCCTTGCCATCGGGCCAATGGCACCTATTGTTATTGATGATTGTGCGGAAATGATGGGATATAGCCGCAGTAGTTTACCTCGTGATATGGTACCATCATTTATAGAAAGATTAGCAGAGGAAATTCCTGATAGCGATCGCCGAGTGCGATTTCAAGAAGGTATGTTAGAAATAATGAAGCAACTCTTCTAGGATAAAGCAATACTTTTTAACTAAAATAGCCTTTATAAAACTCTAAATGGGTTGTATAAAGTGGTTTTCCTACTACTATTTCTATAATTTCTTAATTTAAGGGGGCAGCATTTTCCTAACTAATTCTTTAGTGATTTTGCTGAAAAAAACATGAAATTAATGATTAAACAAAAATTGATGATCTTTTCCGCACTACTAGTATTTATCCCTTTGCTCTTTTCTGCACTAATCATTGTTTACATTGTTAAAAGCAATATTGACGATCAATCAGCGCAATCAATGGAAAAAGATGCTCGTGTTGCTGAACAGCTTTATAAAAACCGGGAATTACTAATTATTCAAGTTGTGCAAAATGCTGCTATTGTTTCTGGCGGATTGCTTGAACTAGCACAAGCACCAGCAAGTGAGCCTAGTGGGGCAACAAAGAAAGTTCAAGGAGAAGGTCTTAAAAAGTTAAATGATTCTCTAGCTGTTGCCCAACAAGCTCGAAATATTGATTTTATTGTAGTTACAGACACAAAAGGCAATATAATTGCACGTCAACCAGAAGGCGAAGTTACAGGTTCAGTAGGAGATAATCCATTAATAGTTGCAGTACAAAACTCTGTTATTGCTAACCGTACAAATGCTCAATCTAGTTCAATTAAAGAGTCTGGGGAAAAAATAAAATTATTAGGTGGAGAGAAATTAGCTCAACAAGCAGAAATAAAAGCTGAAGGCCGTATAATTTCAGAAGGCTTAGTAATTGAAGCTGCTGCACCAGTTATTAATGTTAGTGGTAAAGCTGTAGGAATAGTTTTGGCAGGCGTACTAGTTAACAACGCCCCTCAAGATAGAGCTATTATTGAAGATATTAAAAATAAGTTATACCCATCACTACGTAATGATTCTGGAGCCTCTGTTACATTAAATGATGTAATAGTTTCAACAAATATGCCTATTCAACAAAATGGTGCTATAGGTAAACGTACAACTATTGCTGTAAGTGATGTACCAAAAGCAAGTTCAGAAACTTTTAATAATGAGGCTTATAAAAGTGCTTATGTACCAATAAAAGATATTAGTAATCAAGTAATTGGTAGAATTGGAGTTCAAGTTAAACAAAGTTGGTTTAATGCAGTCTTAAATAAAGTTTTGCTGATAATTGTATTGATTGTTTTAGTCTTTATTTTAGGTGCCATTGGATTTGCTATTTATGCAGCACAAAAACTTACTCAACCAATAATGGAACTAACTGAAGCTTCTAATAATATTAGCTTAGGAAAATTAGATGAAAGTATTCAAATTAAGAGTGATGATGAGATAGGGCAATTAGCAGAAGCTTTAGAACGTATGAGAATTAGCTTAAAACAAGCTTTAGACAGATTGCGCACACGTCGCGCCGCACAACAATAAATTTTATCTATAAAAATAATTTAACTAATTTCTTTATTAATAAATGTGTTCTATATTTATTAATAAATTTTATTTTTTGGTAGGCTTATGAGTAGTCAAGATTCTCGTAGAGGTAAAGGATTTCCTTTTTTAGGGTTAAGCGATATTCAAGCTGACTCTTATCTAGATGAATCTGTAAATGCTCCTACTAGTAAACTAGATAATATCCCTCTAAGACTTTCTGAATATTTAGCTGGTAAAGATACAGAAATAGAGGACTTACCTTTGTTAGAGGAAAATGACGTAAGTGTTAATACGTCTTACCAAGTTCAAAACATGGTGTTAGAAGAAATCCAAGAATTAGAACAAATAGAAGAAATGTCGGTTACAATTACAGATTCTGACAAATCCATAAACTTAGAACTAGAAGAGCTTCCAGAATTTATAGAACAAGCTGAACTTATAACTAGTAGTGAACAACAAACTAACCTCCAAAATTTACAACTAGAAGAATTGCCTTTAATTGAACAACCTCAAAACTCTATAATTGAAGAGATTCCTCAAATTCAAGAAAGTTTCTTAAATACAGAGGCATTGCAAGCAGTCTTTGAAAAAGAAACTGTAAAGACTTTTGATATAAAAGAAAAATTAGAAATTTCTCTACCAAATAATGTAACCAATCTTGAGGATGAATCACAACAAGCACCAGTTTTTGAAGTAACATTTGACCCTAACTCTTCAACAGGTAGATTTGAAAAAGATAGTTTGTTAAAAGAACAATTAGAGAGTGCTGATTTTTACATTGAACAAGGTTTTTTAGATGTTGCTTTTAATACTTTAGAAAGATTAGAAGTCCTTTTTCCTAATCATCCACTTATTTCAGAACGCTTGGAAAAAATGGCAAGTCTTGAAATAGCTCATACTAATTCTGGTATTCCAATACCTAAAATTAATCAAATTTCTACCACCAAAGAAACTTTGCCGCCTCCTAATCAAGATGTAATGAATGAAAATATGTTCCGTGTTCCTAATACAGCAGAATTACCAGGTTTAGCAGACCTAAGCACAGATGAAGAAACCGAAATGGATTTTAATAGTCTGGTATCAAATAATACGTCAGATATTACACTTGTTAATAATGTAAATGATGACAAGCAGAAAGAGGTTGCTACTATTTCAAATATTATGTTTGAAGACATACCAGCAGAACTTTATCAAACTATTACAGATGAAATTGAAACTGGGGCGGATAATATGCTAGATCAAATAGATGATGCTGCCGCCGAAATAGCAGCGGTACAAAATGGGCTAAAATCGCTAATTGAAGAAGATGATAAAGCTGCTTTAGACGAAGATTTAGAAGAAGAATTTTCAAGCCGTTTTAATGTTGGACAAGCTTATTTAGATATAGAGCTTTATGATGATGCAGTTGAAGAATTTCAAGCTGCTTATCGAACTATTCAAGATTTAGGAGCGCATCCTAGAACTTTTCACTGTTGTATGTTACTAGGGCGTTGTTTTAGATTAAAAGAAATGCCTCGTCCCGCCTTAATTTGGTTACGTAAAGCCTTGGATACTAAAAAATACCAACCCAATGAACATGTAGAATTACTCTATGAAATAGCCAATGTTCATGAAGAATTAGGAGAGCAGAAAAAAGCTCTAACCGTTTATCAGGAAATAGCTAAATTTTCTCCAAATTACCAAGATGTAGCAGAAAAAATAGCTAAGCTTTACTCATAGCGTAAAGCTTCTACTGGGTCAATATAGGCTGCCTTTATTGCAGGCCAAAGACCAAAAACCAAACCTATCACAACAGACAAAGAAAACCCTAACACCATTGCATAAAGTGGGACATAAGACGGCAGATTAGGCAAGATAATATTAATAATAATGCTAACAAACTGCCCTAAAATAATCCCCATAACACCACCTAAACCAGTTAGCATCATAGCTTCTACTAAAAATTGAATAATTATATTGCGCCGACGTGCGCCAATTGCACGACGGATGCCTATTTCGCGCGTTCGCTCGGTGACAGACACTAACATAATATTCATTACACCTACACCACCTACAAGTAAACCAAAAGCCGAAATTGGCCCAACAATTAATGCCATAACTGCTGTAATTGATTGGAATTGCTCAATGATTGAAGTTGAGGTATTAATTTCAAAATTATCTGGGGCATTTATTGGGACTTTGCGGCGGCGGCGCATAAGTTCTGTAATTTCATCCTTCATTTTTTCAAATTGCCCTTCTTTAGAACGAGCCGAAACTACATGGTCTTCTAGGCTTGGATAATAAACCCAAAATACATTATAAGGAATTAACACAAGGCTATCTTCAAAACGATCCTCACCAAAACTACTTTTAGTTTTTTCCATTACTCCAATTACTCGAAATTTATTGCCGCCAATTTCTATTTCTTTATCTAAAGGATCAATATTAGGAAATAACGCAGTAGTAACAGTATCTCCAATTATACAAACTTGGGCGCGGCGGTTGTCCTCTGCTTCAGTAAAAAAGCGCCCTTCTTTTAAGAGGTACCCCCTTGATTCTAAATAAGTTGACCAAACACCTCGAACATTAGATTGCTGCACTTGTTGAGAGCGATATTTTACTACTGGAGGCAGTCCTTTTGGAATTATAGATGCAGAAGCAGCATAAACACTTGGCAACTGTTGAATTGCGCGGCCATCTTCTTTATTTAAGGGTTTTCTTTTACGTTCTTCTTCTGAACGATCCCCAAATTGCGGGCCAAACTTAAAACGGGCAACATAAACTGTATTAGTCCCAAATTCTTCAATAATTTCTGCAACTCGTTTATTCATACCAGTTAAAATGGAAGAAACAGCAATAACTGTAGTTGTACCAACAATTATTCCTAGAATTGTTAATGCAGAGCGGAATTTATGACTAAGTAGAGTAGAAATAGCTAATTTAAGGATTTCAATAAATTCAAAGCTTCTCATAATTTATCTTAAAAGAAAGTTAAAAATTATTCTTGTCTTAAAGCAACAATTGGGCTAAGTTTTGCAGCTTGCCAAGCCGGGTAAATTCCAAAAATTACTCCTACTGCGGTTGACATAGAAATTGCCATTACTACAGCGGAAATAGGCATAGACATAGGTAAAGGGACGATTAAAGGAATTAATTTTGTTAACGCATAGGCTACACCAAGCCCCAATAACCCACCAGCCGCAGACATTAGCACTGATTCAACTAAGAACTGCCATAAAATATCACGTCGTCTTGCTCCAAGGGATTTTCTTACTCCTATTTCTCTTGTACGCTCAGTAACAGACACTAACATAATATTCATAATTACAATTCCACCAACAACTAGAGAGATTGCAGCAATACCTACAGCAACGCTAGCTAGCACGCCTGTAAGTTGAGTAAAAAGATCCCGAAAAGCGTCTGCTGAACGCATACCAAAATCATCTGGATCGTTAAATTTAAGATGGTGACGTGTTCTTAAAATTTGACGTGCCTGGTCTTGAGCCTGTTCTAACGGTATATTGGCAAAGGCGCGGACGTGAATATGGATAGATTGACGTGTACCATAGATTTTCTGAAATGTAGAAATAGGGATAATTACGTAAATATCTTGTGGTTGCCCAAAAGCAGAACCTATTTCTTTTGCTACGCCAACAACTTGAAAAGGTAAACCATTGATTTTTAATTCTTTACCTAAAGGATCTAAATTAGCATAAAGCTTTTTTGCAATATCTGAACCAATAAAACAAACATTTCGGCGATGTTCTTCATCAATGGGACTAATATAACGTCCTATATCTACTTGCTTAGTGTCAATATAAGCCATATTAGAAGTTGCACCCATTAACCCAACACCTTTAAGAAATAAGTTATTATACTTGACTTCTGCACCGCTATAGACCATAGCTCCAACATCTTCAGCCTTACTAACACCTTCTTTTATTGCCTGCATATCGGCTAAATCAATGTCTTTATTACGTTTTACAGCTTCTAGGTAAGACTTGAAATCTGTGATTATACCAAATTTATCAATGACAAAAGTATTTGACCCTAAGTCTTCTACCTTGGTTGCAACATAGATAGTAGCACCTTCAATAATAGACATTACTGCTACAACTGCTACAACTCCGATAATAATTCCAATTAATGTTAAGAAAGTACGTAGTTTATGTGCTTTTAACGAACCAGCAGCCATTCGCACTGCTTCCCAAAAGTGCATATTATTTTCCTATAAATATATAGATTAAAAAGAAATTTATTGCTTGAGTTGCGAAGCTTAACGCGGCTGTTAAAAGCAAAGTTCCGACACTTGTCGCTTTTCTAAGAGCTAGTAAATATTATTTATAAAAACTGACTAAACTAATGCAAATAAACAAATTACTTCAAATGTTTTTTTAGCTCTGCCGCCAAATATTTATCTAATTTTTGTAAGAGTTCATACTGTTGTTTTACTTTTTCCTTATCCTTAAGTTTGACATAAATTAACCCAAGCTGATATTGTGCAACTACATAGTCAGGCTTTAATTCTAAGGCTTTGTTACAGGCTTCTAAGGCTTCTTTGTACTTATCAATATAAAAATAATCTACAGATAATTGATAATAAGCGTCTGAGTAATCAGGCTTTAAGATAGTTGCTTGCTTAAATAACTCCACAGCATCTTTATAACGGCTAAGTACGTCATAACATATGCCTAATCTAAAAAAAAATAACTGGGTCTTTAGGATCTAGCTTTATAGCTTCTTCATAGGCTTGGCTAGCTTCTTTGTACATTCTTAGTTCATCATAAGAAGCACCTAAAGTTTTATAAGCAGATGTATAAGTTGGTTTTAGAATAGTAGCTTTTTTTAGTACAGGAACAGCTTGTTCAAAAGCCCTTCTTGATAATAAGAGGTTCCAAGATTGTAATGTACTTCGGCAAAAGTTGGATTTAGAGAAATTGATTTCTTAAAAGCTTCTATAGCCTCTTTGTAATAGCCGGATAAATGGTAAGCCATACCTAAATCATTATGTGCTAAAGCATCTTGAGGGTTATTGCGAACAGCTTGTTTTGCTGTTTCTATTCTGCTATCTGTTCCATTTTGTGCTAGTAGCATATTTGTTTTAGCAGATAAAGAAAACATCAGCAAAAATAAAAATATCAAACGTTTTATAAACATAACTATATTCTCTCCTACTTAAACCAAGTAAGTCTTAATACAAATAACAATCATAATAATTTAAGATAGTGCAAAGACATAGGAGTTTTAATAATTTTATATAAACGAGTTGTATTAAAAAATGCACATCTCTAAATTTGATTACCATTTACCTACAGAACTAATTGCACAAGAACCTGCTAGCGAGCGCGATAAATCTCGAATGCTAGTTGTTTCACGTTCAACAAGTAGCTTTTACAATAGTAGCTTTAGTGAATTACCAGACTTATTAACTTCAAAAGATTGTTTGGTCTTAAATGATACACAAGTTTTTCCTGCTCGCTTAAAAGGCCGTCGTCTAGGATTTTCTGCTCAAGTAGAAATTTTTTTAGTTCGTGAGCTAAAAAAAGATTGCTGGGAAGCATTAGTTAAACCTGGTCGTGCCTTAAAAGTAGGCTCAGAAGCTAGTTTTGGAAATGACGAATTAATAGCTAAAGTGCTAGAGCATTTGCCTAATGGCCGACGAGTAGTAGAGTTTTTTAGTAAAACTTCAGTAAGTGTTGATGAGCTAATAGACCGTTTAGGACTAACTCCATTGCCTCCTTATATAAAGCGCGATGATAAAGAAACTTTACGCTTAGATGAGGTTCGTTATCAAACTGTTTATGCTGCTTCACGTGGTGCAGTAGCAGCACCAACAGCAGGACTACATTTTACTCCTGAAGTGCTAGCAAAAATCCAAGCTCAAGGAGTAAAAATAGCAAAAATTACTCATCATGTTGGCTATGGAACCTTTCAACCTGTTAGAGTCGAAGAAATAGAAGAACATTCTATTGAGTCAGAACACTCTGTTATTTCTACTAGTGCAGCAGAAACTATTAACAAAACTAAAAAAGAAGGTGGGCGAGTGGTTGTAATTGGTACAACTACAACGCGGGCTTTAGAAACGGCTGCTAATGATCAAGGGGAAGTTATTGCAGGAAAATATGTTACAGAACTTTTTATTTATCCTGGATATAAATTTAAGATTGTAGACGCACTGCTAACTAATTTTCATCTGCCTAAGTCTTCACTTCTTATGTTAGTATCAGCTTTTGCCAATCACACTTTAACAATGTCGGCTTATAATCACGCAGTTAAAGAAAAATATCGCTTTTATAGCTATGGCGATTGTATGTTTTTATCTTAATTTTTATAACCATTAAGCAAAAATAAGCAAAATGGGAGAGCGCAATGTCAAGACAAGCAAATAGAAAAAATATAGCAACAGAAGTAATTTATCCTGATAGTGATGGTAAACCTATGGCAGATAACACTAAGCAATTTGACTGGATTGTAACTTTTAAGGAAAACTTAGATTATTTAATCCCTGATTTTGTAGCAGGTGATTTACTTTGGTATCCAGTACAGGGTAATCCAAAAGTGCGTCAAGCTCCTGATATAATGGTAGCGTTTGGTCGTCCAAAAGGTCATCGCGGCTCTTATATGCAGTGGAAAGAAGATGGAATTGCTCCTCAAGTTGTTTTTGAAATAATGTCTCCAGGTAATACAAGGCTAGAAATGGAAAGGAAATTAGCCTTTTATGATCGCTATGGAGTAGAAGAATACTATGTTTATGATCCTGATGATGAAACACTAGTAGGGTATTTACGAGAAAATAACAGACTTGAGTTAATTAGAGAAATTTCCGGTTGGATTAGCCCTCGCTTAAATATTAGATTTGAACCTAACCCGTTAGGTTTAAGGGTTTTTTATCCTGATGGACGGGAATTTCTAGCCTGGCAAGTTGTAGCAAGACGAGCCGACCTTGCAATTAGACAAGTTGAACAGGAAAGGCAACGCGCCGACCTTGCAAGCAGACAAGTTGAACAGGAAAGACAGCAAACAGAAATAGAAAAACAACGTGCTGAAATAGAAAAACAACGTGCTGAAATAGAAAAACAACGTGCTGAAATAGAAAAACAACGTGCTGAAAAGCTAGCTGAAAAGTTCCGCGCATGAGGGATAGATCCAAATTCTATTTAGTGTTCTATACTACAAAAATTTGCTGAGGAGATAACTATGTCAGATCCTACTAAAGATCTTACTTCGATGTTAAAAGAAGGACGTATTTTTCCCCCTAATGAATCTTTTAGCCAACAGGCTCATATTAAAAGTATGGCTGAGTATGAAGAAATTTATCAGCGTGCAGCTAAAGACCCTGAAGGGTTTTGGAGCGAAATAGCTCAAGATTTAGAATGGTTTAAGCCCTGGGAAAAAGTCTTAGATTGGCAGTTACCTTTTGCTAAATGGTTTGTAGGTGGAGAAATCAATATCTCACATAATTGTTTAGATCGTCACTTAAAAACTTGGCGAAAAAATAAAGCTGCTATTATTTGGGAAGGTGAACCGGGAGATAGTCGAATTTTAACCTATCAAACTTTACATAGAGAGGTTTGCCGTTTTGCTAATGCACTAAAAAATCATGGGATAGAAAAAGGCGACCGTGTGGCAATTTATATGCCTATGATTCCAGAGTTAGCAATTGCAATGTTGGCCTGTGCGCGAATAGGTGCAACACATAGTGTAGTTTTTGGAGGGTTTTCCGCTAATGCTTTGCGGGATCGTATTAATGATGCTCAAGCAAAAGCAGTTGTTACGGCTGATGGTGGTTATAGACGAGGCCAGGAAATACAGCTTAAATCTAGTGTTGACGAGGCATTAGAAGAATGTCCATCAGTTAAACAGGTTTTTGTTTACCAGCGCACTAAAAATCAATTTGTCACTATGAAAGAAGGCCGGGATCACTGGTGGCACGATGTGGTAAGTAATGTTTCAGATATTTGCGAAGCTGAAAGATTAGACTCTGAGCATCCGCTTTTTATTCTTTATACTTCTGGGACAACAGGAAAACCAAAAGGAATTTTACATACTACAGGCGGATATAGTGTTAGCACTTATATAACTACTAAATGGGTCTTTGACTTAAAGGAAGAAGATACTTATTGGTGTACGGCTGATATAGGTTGGGTGACAGGACATAGCTATATTGTTATGGGCCGCTTGCAAATGGAGCAACTAGCGTAATGTATGAAGGCGCACCAAACTGGCCTCATCCAGACCGATTTTGGCAAATGGTAGATAAATATAAAGTCAGTATTTTTTATACAGCACCAACAGCTATAAGAGCTTTTATAAAATGGGGAGAAGATTGGGCTAAACGCCATTCTTTAGATAGTTTACGGCTTTTAGGAACTGTTGGAGAGCCAATAAATCCAGAAGCTTGGATGTGGTATCACCGAGTAATTGGTAAAGAACGCTGTCCAATAGTTGATACTTGGTGGCAGACTGAAACAGGGGCAATGATGATAACACCGCTTCCAGGAGCAACTCCCACCGTCCCAGGGTCAGCTACTAGGCCATTTCCAGGTATTATTATGGATGTAGTAACTAAAAAGGGGGAATCCGTCCCAGCTAATGTTGGTGGATATTTAGTAATTAAACAACCTTGGCCGTCAATGCTTCGCACAATTTATGGAGATGATGAGCGATATAAACAACAATATTGGAGTGAAATAGAAGGCTGTTATTTTGCTGGAGATGGTGCGCGTCGAGATGATCACGGATATTTTTGGATTATGGGACGTGTTGACGATGTATTAAATGTTTCTGGTCACAGACTTAGCACTATGGAAATAGAAAGTGCTTTGGTTAGTCATCCAATGGTAGCAGAGGCGGCAGCAGTTGGACGGCCAGATCCGTTAAAAGGCGAAGCAGTAGCAGTATTTGTCACGCTAGAAGGTGGTCGAAAAGGTTCAGAAGAGCTTAAACAAGAACTCCGTGAGCATGTTGCTAAAGAAATAGGTGCTTTAGCTAAACCTGATGATATTCGTTTTACTGATGCACTTCCAAAAACACGTAGTGGAAAAATTATGCGTAGACTTCTTAGAGATATTGCGGCAGGAAGTGAGACTATAGGCGATACTACTACTTTAGAAGATATTTCTATCTTGGCTAAATTGCGTGAAGATGAGGAATAAAGTTGTTGAAAAACTAGGAGTCTAAGCTTTGACAAAGGGATGCGGACAGTGATGTCCGCGTTCCCAGAGTTTTGTAAGGATTATATTAAAAATTACCTTCAGGATTATTTTTAGAAATAAAAGCTACTCTTATTAAAGATTTCCCATCTGCCTGAGAGCTAATTTTTCTTACCTGCACATAAATTTTATAAAGAGGCTCATCTAGGTCATAAAGTCTAAACTCACGCGGCATTGGCAAAGAAATATGTAACAAATCATCAATAGCTACTTCATGCCCTAATAAAAAGGATGCGTCCATTTTGCCTATTTGAAGTGTTTCTGAATTTTCAAAAAATTCTCCTGAGGATGTATTAATTCCATGAATTTCAATTGGATAACGTGTACCAACTTGGCGAGATAATATATTCGCATTACTACCTAATAACTCTATTCTTTTACGTGATACTTGTTCATCTTCTGCATAAGGATCAAAAGTGCTTAAATGTTGGACTTCTGTAGTAAGATGCTGTCTTTCCCGTCTGCTTGCTAGTCCATCACCTTCAAATCTAGCAAGTACAATAGTTATATTGTCTTCTCCGCCCCGCTGTTTAGCAAGTGTAACCATATGAGTAGAAGCTGCATCAATAGAATAATTTGTAGCATACATAACCATTTCTTGAGCAGAAATTTTGTTAGATAACCCATCGCTACAAAGTAATAAATAATCTCCTCGCTCTAAGTTAATAGTAGAAATTGCTACTTGAATAGTTTGGGCATTACCAATAGCTTGTAAAATAACATTGCTACGGGCGTGCTTATGAACTTCATCTGGATTTACTACACCTTTGGAAACTAATACTCCAGCTAAAGTTTGATCCATAGTAAGTTGCTTAATGCGATGACCTCGGATAATGTAAGCGCGAGAATCTCCTACAGTGCCAATATATGCTTTATCTTTTTCTACCATTGCAACGGTAAGAGTAGCTTTCATCCATTGTTGTTTAGGGTCTTTAACGTTTTCTGACCAAACAGTATGGTTAGCTTGTTCTACAGCAGCAGTTAACCTATCTGTAGGGTTAATACTATTATTCATTGACATCAAAGCATCTTTTATTGATAAAACAGATAATTCACTAGCAAGTTCTCCTAATTGTGAACCGCCTACACCATCAGAAACTACTAATAATAAATAATTATCAAGTAAAGGTTTTTCTATTTGGCAAGTATCAGCTAAACTTTTACCTTTTTTTAAGTCTGTTAATAAAAAACTATCCTCATTATTTTTCCGAACTATACCAGGATCGCTAATGGCACACACTGAAGTAATTATGGATCCGCTCTTCATCTCAACGCTCCTAGGTGTAAATCTTGCATTACTACTATGCTAATTACACTACGTTATTTATTTTTATGATTAATACGATTAATTAAAGATATATATTAAATTATTAAGATCTAGCACGAAAACTATGATAAATACTTTGTACTAGAGAAGCAAGTATTGTTCCAACCATATAAATAGTAAAAATGAATAGGAAAATAACAAATCCAATACCAGCTAGTAAAGATATTGCACCAAAAATCAGTGCAATAGGTAGCATTTGAAATATACCAAATAATATTGTTAAGGACAAAGAACCTATCATCAATAAAAAACTATAGGCTAATAAATTAGCTAAAGTTTTCTCAAAGCCTTGGCTAGCAGCAGGCTCTACTTGTTGTTGTAAGAGGTTGTCATGGTTATTAATTATAGGTAAAGCTAGGTTGTAACAACGCTGACAAGTTTCTGTTAATGGATCAAATTGGTCAGCTAAGTGACAAATTTCACAGCGTGTTGGCGGATTTTTCTTTTTTATGATTAGTTGACTACTTGACATTGCTTTTTACCAACACGACATAATATAGCAAACAAAAAAGTCTTTCTTTAAGAGATTATAGATTTTTATGTCTCCTACTGTCGAGGCATTAAATACAAAAGTGCTAAAGTTAATATAAATAATTATACCTAGTAATTTTAGTTGACTTAGAGCTATAGATAAGTTTTGATAAAGCAAGGTATTATTTGGGCCAAATTTTTTCTAAACTTTTTGGAAAATTAAAAAATTATGACAAAGAAAATTGCAATTTTTGGTGGAAGCTTTGACCCTCCTGGACTACATCATTATGAAATAGCTAAAGCACTAAGTGAGCAATTTGATAAAGTGATAATTGTTCCCTGTGGCCCAAGACCAGACAAAGTTTCTACTAATGATGTTGAAACAATTCACCGTGCTACAATGGTAGATTTGACCTTTCGCAGCTTAAAGAATGTTGAAATAGAACTTTTTGATTTAGAAAATGCTACCTTTACTCGAACACATAATTTAGAGGAGAAATTTTCCCAAAAGGGAGAACTTTGGCATGTAATTGGTACAGAATGGATTGATGGAGGAAGCCAAAATAAATCAGCCATACAACTATTTTGGGAAAAAGGTGCAGAAGTTTGGCAACAGTTAAAGTTTGCTGTTATTGGCCGTGAAGGATTTGCTTGTAAAAAAGAAGACCTTCCGCCAAAACATAAGTTAATTCCACTAAGTTTTACTGGCTCTAGCGCAAAAATTAGAGAGGAAATTTTCCGGCATAAATCTATTAACTCATTAGTTACTTTAGAAGTTGCTCAGTATATTAAACGCTATGGACTCTATCGAGGAAGAATACCTAATCGGGTAACTAAATTTAGTTTAGCAGAACCTAAATTAATGATTGTTTTGGATGAAAGAAACCAAAAAGCAGTAGAACTAGCAAAAGGGTTTCAAAGCTTTGAAGATGCAACTAATCCTAACTGTATTTTAGTTATTGGCGGGGATGGGACAATGCTTCATGCTATTAGGCAACATTGGCAGTTAAGATTGCCGTTTTTAGGTGTTAATGCGGGGCATCTAGGGTTTTTGCTAAATGATCCACAAGAAATCTTACCTGCAAGTGTTCCTACAACAGATTTATTACTTAGACAACTACCCTTGCTATATGTTGAGACAGAAACCGAAGAAGGCATTAAGCAAACAGCCTTAGCATTTAATGATACTTGGGTAGAACGTTCTTCAAGTCAAACTGCATGGTTGGAAATCAAGCTTAATGGGGAAATAAAATTATCTAAATTGGTTGCTGATGGTGCTTTAGTTGCTACTGCTGCTGGTTCAACTGCTTATGCTCGTGCTATGGGAGCTATGCCACTACTAGCAGATACTCCAGCTTTAATATTAGTAGGATCAAATGTAATGGATCCTCCTAACTGGAAATCGGCTTTGCTTTCTTATGACTCTCAAGTAGAAATTCGTAATCTAAATATTAATAAACGGCCCATAATTGCTTATGTAGATGGTCTTTGTCAAGGTAATGCCAAAAATATATTGATTAGGGTAAGTCGGATTGCTGCGGCAGAACTGGCATTTTACCCAGGCCATGATATGGCTGAGAAAATAGCACAAATTCAATTCCCACAGACAGTTAAAATGTAAAATTTCCTAGGGCTTTATTACTCTATCAGTAATTTCTATTTGTTTATTTTCTTGTCTAAGTTTTTTGGCTTGTTGAAACATTTTTACTAAATCTTGGGAAGCAGATAAAAGCTGTTTATTTGCGTCGGATAAAGTAATATTTTTAAGAGTATTGGCTAGAAGATCTAAAGAGAGTTGAAAGCCTACAGCAGAATCTTCAACCCCAAAATTTTTGAGCAAGCTATCATAGCGTCCACCACTGCCAATAGTTGACCCAACGCCAGAGCTATAAATCTTAAATGTCATACCTGTGTAGTAATTTAGCCCTTGAACATCTCCTAAATCAATTGTTAAGTAGTTAGCAATATCTAGGTTTTCAGCAATTTCTAAAATACCAGTTAGATCCATTAAAGCATTAACAATCTTTTCATTATATGAAGAAAAGCTAAAAGCTTGCTCCAAAATATCAGCTTTTCCCATCATTCTAAACAGATTTGATAGCCGATTGTTTTCTTCTTGATTAAGTTTAGAGCTTAAAAATTTGCTTAATAGAGAACTATTTTTTTTATCCACCAGAGAATGAAAATTAGCAATTTCATCAATATTTAGATTTAAGTATTCTGCTATACCATTAAAAAAATTAACGTGGCTTAAAACAATAAGAAAATCTGACATTCCTAGTTTGCTAAGAGCCTCTATTGAAATTAATAAGACCTCTAAATCTGCTTCTAGTCGGTCATTTCCAATATGTTCAAGCCCTAGTTGATGATAGTCATGAGGTTTTTGTTTGTGGGCTTCTCTGTAACGAAAAACTTCGCCGTTATAGCAAAGCCTAATGGGGCGGGGGCTTTCAGTAAAATGAGTTGCTATAGTTCGTGCAACTAGGGAAGTAAGGTCTGGACGTAGTGCTAGGAGTTCTCCATCGCTATCTAAAAATCGATAAGTCTGTTTAGCTGCTTCTTGACCCATTCCTAGGGCAAAAAGGTTGTGATAATCAAAAGTTGGTAAAATTATTTCTTCATAAGACCAGGCTGCAAAGACTGACAAAACTTGTTGTTCAATGGCACGACGTTTTTTTACTTCTTCGCAAAAAAATAGCGGACACCTTGAGGAATTTTTGCTAAAGATTTCAATTATTTTGCTCCCAAAGTTGTTTAGTTTCTATTTGTTGGGATATTAGCCTATAGCCAGGCGATGATAGCCAGCATTTCTTTTTGCTGGTGTAAAGCCTTCAGAAATAATAACTTCCCTTAACATTTCTTCTGTAGCCTTATGGTTAGCACCAGCTTTAGAAATTACATTTTCCTCTATCATTGTGCTTCCAATATCATTTGCTCCGTAGTGGAGTGCTTGCCGGCCAACATCTAAGCCTTGGGTAAGCCAGGAAACTTGATGATTTTTAATATTTTGTAGATAAATTCTTGCTAGTGTAAACCAGCGTAAGTATTCTTTACCTGATACACGTTCAGGGTATTTTTTCCAAAGTGGCGTGTTGTCAGGTTGCAATGTCCAAGGAATAAAAGCAATAAAACCGCCTGTTTTTTCCTGTAGTTGGTAAAGTTTTTCTAAATGTTCAATTCTATGTTCAATAGTTTCTCCCATTCCAAAAGTCATTGTTGCGGTTGTTGGGATGCCTAAATTATGTGCTACTTCCATTACATAAAGCCATTCTTGGGCGTTGCACTCGGTACGACGGCGGCGGCGGATTTCGTCAACTAATATTTCTCCACCTCCACCAGGAATAGAATTTAATCCAGCATTTTTAAGGCGAATTAAGACTTGTTCAACAGACATTTTATAAATTTTTGCAAAGTTATCAATTTCTGGAGGGGAAAAACAATGTAAGTAAATTCCATAGCGGCTTTTTAGCTCTTGTAGCATTGTTTCATAGTATTCAAAGGGTAAATCTGGATGTAGTCCGCCTTGCATTAAAACACCGCTACCGCCGATTTCAATCATTTCTTCTACTTTATGGAAAATTTCTTCATGACTAAGCACATAACCTTCTGCCGAACCGGGTTTGCGGTAAAAAGCGCAAAATGTACAAACCGAAGTGCAGACATTACTATAGTTTATATTTCTATCCACCACATAAGAAATTAAGTTATCTGGATGCAAGCGTTTACGAACTTCATTTGCTAAAGTAAAAAGCTCTTCAGAAGGCATTTCTGTAATCATTTCTAATGCTAATTCTGGGGTAATTCTTCCTGTAGTTTCTAAAGTTTTGGTTATAGAAGTTGCTGTAAGCATAAACTAAAGTTTTCCTATAAAGTTTTGTTTGAAAAGTAGCGTTAAAAAGTATGGCACGAGAAACTTAACAACGTCAATGCAAGCGGAAAGTAGGAAAAGCTAACAAAATGTCAAAAATTTTATTTAAAAGCAAAAAAGACTGCTATTTTCAAGCAGCCTTTTTTATTTAATTGCGGGGGAAGGATTCGAACCTTCGACCTTTGGGTTATGCTTACTACTACAGTTTCCACTGCCAAAATAGCTTTTACACTATTTGTTTGTAGTCTGGACTGTCCCTTCACCTTTGATTTACATCTTTAGGTGCCTATCTCCCAGTCTCTACGCCTTCTCTAAAATTGATATTTTAGAGCTTGGTTCGGGATTGCCACCGCTAGAGGTTTCCCCGACTTTGACAGGTAATCACATATAAGTTTCCCTATATGCCGCCCATTGCAATATTTAGTTACATAAAATAAATTGTGTAACTTTACATTATTATTAAAGCGGAATAATGTAGTTTTATTTTCAATATTGCGAGTTCAAGCCCAACGAGCTACCAGACTGCTCCACCCCGCGTCAATTCCCTTATTGCTAAAGGAACTGGCAGTATATGCAGCTATCTAAAGTGAGTCAAGCTGTTTTTGGAAAAAATAGCCAGGTTTATAAAACTTCTTTTTCCTGCTAGATTAAATGTTAAAAAGATGATTGTGCTTACCCTAGCTAATAGCTATATTTAGCTATCCCTAACTACATCAAACTATTTTTTACCAATTTAATTTTTATGAACAAAATATGCTTTAATTTAGCTAGAACTGCTTTGTTTATAATAGGATGGATGAGTTTAGTATTTATAAGTAATAGCTTTGCATTAGATCCTAATAAAGCTATTTCTCAATATGTTCAACAAATTTGGCAAGATGAATTGCCTCAAAGCACTATTTTAGCTATTGCGCAAACTAAAGACGGTTATATGTGGTTTGCTACTTATAAAGGGCTAATTCGTTTTGATGGAGTTCGTTTTACAGTTTTTGACTATAGCGTAGATAAAGACTTAGAAACTAATAATGTTCATGCTCTTTGTGAAGATAAAACAGGTGTTTTTTGGATTGGCACTAACCAAGGGCTTTTTTATGCAAAAGATGGGGATTTTAAGCGGTTCACTGCTGATAAACAGCTATCAGAAATATTAATTAATACACTTGCTTTAGGCAGAGATAATAGCTTATGGGTAGGGACAAATAACGGCTTGTTTCAAGTAAAAGATAATCAAGTTAAAGCCTATACAACTACAGAAGGTTTAACATCAAACACAATTTTTGCTATTTGCGAAGATAGAAATAAAAATGTGTGGATAGGGACAAGCAAAGGCTTAAATCGCCTTAAAGATGGTAAGTTAACATTTTACACAACAAAAGAAGGCTTATCTAATAATTATGTTAGGTCGCTTTGTGAAGATAGCCTTGGCAATATGTGGGTAGGAACTGACATAGGGCTAAATTACTTACAAAATGAAAAATTTAGCGTTTATACAACTAAAAACGGTTTAGCACATGACTTTATTCTTACTCTTAGGCTAGATCCTCTAGGATTTTTATGGATAGGAACACCGGGCGGGTTAAGTCGTTTAGCAAATAATAAATTTAGTAACTATACTAGCGTAGATGGTTTGTCTAACACTAGAGTTAGGTCAATGTATCAAGATACAGAAGGCTCTTTATGGGTAGGGACAAATGGAGGAATTAACCGTTTTAGCGAATCAAAACTAATTGCTTATACACTTAAAGAAGGGCTTGCGTCAGATTATGTTAGAAGTGTTTATGAAGACCGTAATGGCGTTATTTGGATAGGGACAGATGGCGGATTTAGCCAATTTAATCAAGGAAAATTTACTTCCTACACTACCAAAGATGGGCTAGCAGATAATTCTATTCGCACTATTTGCCAGGATCGTCAAGGGGATATTTGGCTAGGCAGCATTGGAGGTTTAACTAAATTTAGTAATGGTAAATTTACTAATTACACTAGAGAAGAAAGATTAGGTAGTAATTATGTTCGTGTTATCTATGAAGATAGCTTAGGTAATTTATGGATAGGTACAGAAGAGGGACTAAATTTATATAAAGATGGAAAATTTACGCTTTATACAAAGTCTGATGGGATGTCAAGCAACGATGTTCGAGCAATAGTTGAAGATAAAAAAGGTAATTTATGGTTAGGGACTTATGATCAAGGAATAATCTATTTTAAGGATGGTAAATTTACTAATTATACTAAAAAAGATGGTTTGCCAGACAATGTTATTTTTTCTTTTTATTATGATAGTGACGAAACGCTTTGGATTGGCACAGACAGGGGTTTAGTCCGTTTTAAGAATGATAAATTCTTTATTTATAAATTTCCTGATACTACATTTGAAGAAATTTTTCATATTTTAGAAGACAATAAAAACAACCTTTGGCTAAGTTCTAATACAGGGATTTATCAAATCAGCAAAAAACAGCTAAATGATTATTTTGAAGGAAAAATTAGTAATGTTACAACTGTAGTTTATGGCAAAGCTGATGGTATGAAATCGGCTCAATGTAATGGAGCATGTCAGCCAGCAGGCTGGAAAACCAAGGCTGGAAAGCTATGGTTCCCTACTTCAGGGGTGTAGTAATGATTGAGCATGAAGCTATGCAGCTAAATAAAGTAATTCCTCCTGTTGTTATTGAGCAAATAATTGTTGATGGGCAAAAAGTTAATACAGGGGAAACGATTTCTTTTGATGCTGGAAAAGAAAAATTTGAGTTTTATTACACTGCTTTAAGTTTTGTTGCTCCAGAAAAAGTCAAAATTAGATATAAGTTAGAGGGTTGGGATAGAGATTGGATTGAGTCAAATAAACTTCGTCAAGTTACTTATACAAATTTACCTTATAGAGACTATGTATTTAAGGTAATAGCTTGTAATAATGATGGGTTTTGCAATGAAATCGGAGCAAGTTATAGTTTTCATATTAAAACACCTTTAAGCCAAACTTGGTGGGCATATTTGGCTTATGTACTAGCAATTGCTGGGGTTACTTCTGGATTTGCTCGCTATCGGTTAGAGGCACTTAAACGTAGCAATAAGCTTTTAGAGGCAAAAGTATTAGAAAGAACTTTAGAAATAGACCAAAAGAACTTTCAACTTGCAGAAAAATTTGATCAGCTTAAAGATGCTGTAGAAAAAATAAAATATTCAGAAAAACAAGCTCTAGAATCTCAGAGTAAAGCTATTGATGCAAGTAAAGCTAAAAGCATATTTTTAGCAAATATGAGCCATGAACTAAGGACACCGCTAAATATTATTTTAGGCTTTGCTCAAGTTTTAGGACGGGATAAATCCTTTAGTGAAAATCATAGACAAACTTTAACTACTATTATGCGTAGTGGGGAGCATTTACTTGGTTTAATAAATGATGTTTTATCAATTGCTAAAATTGAGGCTGGCAAACTAGCACTTAATGAACAGCCTTTTAACCTGGCTCAAATGCTTTCAGATATTGAGAGTATGATTAAAGTTCGCGCACAGTCTAAAAACTTAGAGCTAAAGTTTTTGCTTGATTCAAATTTGCCTCAAAACGTAATAGGCGATGAAGGAAAACTTAGACAAGTCTTGATAAATCTTCTAGGTAATGGGGTTAAATTTACTAAAGAGGGAAGTATTAGCCTAAAAGTTAGCTGGCAAAACAATATAGCCAAATTTGTTATTACCGACACTGGCCCAGGTATGACAAAGGAGGAGACACAAAAAGCTTTTAATGCTTTTGAGCAAACTAGAACAGGTGCAGAATCTCAAGAAGGTACAGGGCTTGGACTCACAATTAGTAGGGATTTTGTTAATCTAATGGGTGGAGAATTATTTCTAGTTTGTCAGTTAGGCAAAGGATGTGAGTTTAGCTTTGAAATAACATTGCCAGAAACTAAAGAAATCATACAGGTAGAAACACGTAAAGTTATAGCCTTAGAAGAAGGTCAAGCTGCGTATCGAGTTTTAGTAGTTGATGATGCTTTAGAAAACTGTCAGCTATTAGATATGATGCTTTCGCCAATAGGTTTTTTAGTTAAACAAGCGTCTAATGGGCAAGAAGCTGTAAAGATTTGGCAAAGCTGGCAGCCTCAAATAATTTTGATGGACTTGCAAATGCCTTTGATGGATGGTTATGGTGCTACAAAAAAAATTAGAGATTTAGAAGAAAAAAATAACGCTACAATTATTATTGCTTTTACAGCTAATGTTTTTGACCACAGTAAAGAAAAAATTCTTGCATCAGGATTTAATGATTTAATAGTTAAACCTTTTAGAGAAATAGAAATTTTTGAGAAATTTACCAAACATTTATCTATTAAATTTAAGTTTGAAAGTTCTTTGCCAACACTTGTTACAGAAAATTTAGAAACTAAAGAGCAAATTTTTACTTCCAAAAGATTGTCAATGTTAGCTGATGAGTTTATTAGCAAACTAGAAAGAGCTTTAATTGTAGGAGATAACAAAATGGCTCAACAAGTAATTGAGGAAATTGCAGTTCAAGATAAAAATTTGGCTGAAGAAATGAGCAAAATGGTTAAAAACTTACAAATTGATGAACTCTTGGAATTAATAGAAGGAGTGGCTAAATAATGAGTGGCGATGTTTTTATTGTAGATGACAACCTAGATAATCTAGCACTTCTTGAAAAACTCTTAAGTGAAAATCAGTATCGTGTAAGAATGGCTAATAACGGAAAACGTGCCTTAAGAGCAATAAGAACAGAACTTCCAGAACTAATTATGCTAGATATAAATATGCCTGAAATGGATGGCTATCAAGTATGTCAGCAGTTAAAAGCTGATATTAACACTAGACCTATTCCAATAATTTTTATTAGTGCGTTGGATGATGTATTAGATAAAGTTAAAGCCTTTAAGTTAGGAGCAGTTGATTATGTAACAAAACCATTTCAAGCCGAGGAAGTGCTAGCTAGAATTGAGAATCAATTAGTTTTGTCTCGCCTTCGTAAAGAATTGGAAAAAAAGAATTTTGAGCTAGCTACTAAAAATGAAGAATTAAAACGAAAACATGAAGAGCTAATTAATTCTTATGAAAGGGCTAATAGAATATTTTCTGCTTTAAGTGAAGTGCTACCAGGTACGGTTTTAGATGGAAAATATCGACTAGATGAAAAAATTGGTAGCGGTGGTTTTGGCACTGTCTATCGTGCTACCCATCTATCATTAAACAATTCTGTTGCAATTAAAATTTTTTGTCCTAGTCAAGATGCTAGTCTTGCTGATGTAGAACGTTTTCGCCGTGAGGGAATTTCAAGTTGCCAAATTAATCACCCAAATGCAATTAGCATTTATGACTTTTCTGTTTCTTCAACAGGAATTGCTTATTTAGTAATGGAACTATTAAAAGGATGTACGCTAGCCGATAAAATTAATCAATATCAAGTAATTAATATTAATTATTGTGTAGAAATAGCATTATCTATTTGCCAAGTCTTAATTAAAGCTCATAGTGCAGGAATAATTCACCGAGATATTAAGCCAGAAAATATTTTTCTTCATAAAAGCGACAGTGGAGAAATAGTCAAAGTGCTAGATTTTGGTATTGCTAAACTAGTAGGAGAAAAAACAGGTTTAGAAACCTCTGAAACTGATGGGATGGTTATTTTAGGAACACCTCTTTATCTTGCACCAGAAAGGATTACAGGCGAGGCTTATGATGGACGTTCAGATATTTATAGCTTAGGTGTTATGCTTTACCAAATGTTATCAGGAGTCTTTCCTCTTACCCCAAAAAACAACAATATGGGGTCATTAATTTATATGCACATGACACAAGAGCCTGTTGCAGTTAAAGAACTTAATCCCACTGTACCAGAAAATTTAGAATTTCTGATTATGAAAATGTTAAACAAATATCCTGAAAATCGCCCTACAGCACAAGAGCTTGAAGCATCTTTGATAGATATACAGTTTCAACTAGGTGGCACACTAATAGATATTACTAAGCAAGAAACACAGATGCTTAGTGATCCACTTATGACAAATCAATATAAAACCACTAAGACCTTAGAAGAATTAGATGAAGATGGTTTTGAAAATGCTGAATATAGTTCTACACAATTTATAGGAGCAGAAAACAAAAAAATTTCTGATTAATAAAAAATTTCTTGGACTTATAGATTTACAAATTAGGAAAAAGCTTTTATAAAGGGTTTGGAGGTGAATGGGGCCTGGTGGTTTCCGCAGACTTCAAATCTGTAGTGGGTCAAGTATGCTTGGCCTGGGTGGGTTCGATTCCTACACATCTCCGCCAATATTTTCAACTAATTACGCTGTAATAACTCTATGCAGCAGCGTTTTTCTGGATTTCTTCTAGCAAAAAAACAATTTTATCTGCCTGGCTGTCCTGAAATATTCCATCTAACCCACTAGGATTAACATCTGTAAAAGGAGGCTCATAAAGTAACTTAGCATCCATTACCCCATTTTGTGTTAAATAATTAATTATATGGTCAATAAACCTAATTTGATTAGCATTAAAGAGCTTATCATTTAAGAATTCATTAAAGCATTGCTTGGCTGCTCCTCGATCTAAACCTACTAATTTTCTAATAAATAGCCCTAAAGATTCTTGTTTTCCATAAGTTTTTTCAAAATCTTCTCTTGAGCCAATTTCACCAGATTCAAAGAGAATTTTTTCTAGTTCGTTTATATCTGTTGGGGTAATTGGCACATTATGTTTTAGCTTGTTAATAGCAATATGGTTTTCATGCTCTCTTAGAAAGTGCATCATTTTTTTTCTATATTGAGCTAAATCAGTTGTTGTAATTAGCCCATCTAAAGAGCTTTCTGTTATTTCTCCTATTTCATCTTCAAAATCTGTATAAATGATTTTGCGTTGTTCTTTATCTATAAATTTTACCAAATCACGCATTTTTTGACGTACTTGCTCAAGCATTGGCAATGTAATATCTGCCCAATATTCATCTTGTTGTAAATCTCTAATTAGGTCTATTTGGTCTTTAACCATTGGGATGCTAGCTTTTTCTTCTAAGCGTTTAGCGATTTCTTTAACTTGTTTAGAAAGATTTGCAAAACTTTTGTCTGACTCTAAAATTGCTAGTTGTATTCGTAAAATCAATAGATCAAAGCGTTTAGCTGTTTCGTCTTCTGGCTCTAATTCAGTGGGCAGGCCAGCCAAAATATTTGCTATTTCAGAATAATCTTCTTCTTTTAAGCTTTCCCAAGCCTTTTCTTCCTTATATTTTTCTACCTGCTCGCGGTATGGGCGGACAATAAAATTGTCTAAATTCATTGCTGCCACTTCTTTTTGTAATCTACTAGATAAACTATTATTTAACTCAATCAGTGGCTCATCAATAGATTCTAGCTTACGTACACCTTCTACTAGTTCTAAACGTTTCTTAAATAATTTTTTGTTTAATGGCTCTTGAGTGCTGCCTTGAGTGCCTTTGCTATTTTGTCTAAAATATTCTAAATTTTGGCAATAATCAAAAATATAGAAAAATTCTTTATTTTTACCAGGGCCAAAAAGATCTGGCCTTAACCTAGTCCCGCGTCCAACCATTTGGAAAAACTTGGTTTTAGAATGGACTAGCTTAAAAAACACTAGGTTTACTACTTCAGGGATATCAATCCCAGTGTCTAACATATCTACAGATATTGCAATTTGTGGAAGTTTATTAACTATAGAAAAATCTTCTAGCAAGCTTTCTGCATAAGTCTCATAGTTATCAATTACTTTAGCAAAATGACCTTTATAATTTGGATAGTTTTTATCAAACCGTTCTTGGATAAAAACCGCGTGTTGATGGCTTTTAGCAAAAATAATAGTTTTGCCTAGCGTATCACCGCCAGCAACTTTTTGGCCTCGTGTCATTAAGGTTTGTAGCACTTTGTCTACAGTATCGATATTAAAAAGCCAGTTATTTAAGGCTACAGCATCCACTTTATCAGGAATATTTCCTGATTCATCCCATTCTTGGTTGTCCCATTCTTCTTTTTCTTCTTCGCTTAGTTCATCATATTTTATTCCTTCGCGTAGAAATTTAAGTGGGACTTCTACAGGTCGAGAGGGAACTAAAAAGCCATCTGCTACAGCTTGTTCAAGCTCATAAGCATAGGTTGGCACACCTTTTTCTAGCTCAAAAAGTGAATAAGTGTTGCGGTCAACTTCATCTTTTGGTGTAGCAGTTAAGCCTATCAACAAGCTGTCAAAATATTCAAAGATCGCTTTATATTTTTGATAAACTGAGCGATGTGCTTCATCAATAATAACTAAGTCAAAATGCCCTGTGCCAAAACTTCGAGTTCCGTTTTCAACTTCGCTAATCATTTTTAGCATTGTTGGGTAAGTTGAAACATAAACACGGCTGTTAACTTCGTCTTTTTCTGTTACTAGATTTACAGGGTTAGAATCTGGTAAGTATTTCTTAAAAGCATTAACAGCTTGTTTAACTAGTGCTACACGATCAGCTAAAAATAAAATTCGCTTTACCCAATTTGAGCGTTGCAGCAGTTCGCAAAGAGCAACCACAGTTCTAGTTTTTCCTGCTCCAGTTGCCATTACAATCAAAGCTTTACGCTGAGATTTACTTAATAAACTTGTGATGTTATTAATAGCTTCTTTTTGGTAACAACGGTTTACAATACTTTCATCAATTTTTTCTTTACTTAAATCTTTGCGCATAGTACGACGCTGGATTATTAGCTCAAGCTCATCTTTTTTATAAAACCCTTGGATATTTCTAGGTGGGTAATTTAAATCGTCCCAAAACCAAGTTTGATAGCCATTTGTGTAAAAAATCAGAGGACGTTGATTAAATTGTTTTTCTAAACAATCAGCATAAAGTTTAGCTTGTTGTTGACCAATGCGGGCATCTTTTCTAGTCTTTTTTACTTCAACAACTGCTAAAGGTTTGCCATCATTCCCCCATAAGACATAATCAATATAGCCTTTCCCCGATTTGTTAGGCATTCCTACAACTTCATATTCTCGGTCTTCTGGCTTGTCCAAAGGCCAGCCAGCTTCTTTTAGCATCAAGTCTATAAAATAATCGCGGGTTTCTGCTTCTGAGTAATCATAATTATCTGGGATAAGCTGATTTTGTTTTTTAGCTTCTGCTATTTCTTGGCGTAACCTGGTAATCTCGGCATCTGTGCTAGAAATAGCCTTGTTTTGCTCTGCTAATTTCTCATCTTTTTGTTTAAGTTGTTCTTCTAACTTGCGTAGTTGCTCAGTAGTTTGAATTGAAGTTGTAGCTTGATATCGAGGGATTTTTTTCTCATCAAAGTTGATGCCTTGGTAGTGTTTAGAGTCTTTAAGGGTGTACATTCTCGCTAGCCAATAGAGAAAGTGAAAAAGCTCTTTTGTTGCGCGTAGAGCGTCTTTTTCTGATATTGGTTTATTGCTATGTACGGCTATATTGCCTATTTCCTTGATGGTTCTGACCTTTAAAAACAAGTCATTAGTCAAATTTTGCTTAAAGGTTGGTTCATAGATTAACGCGCTAAGATTATTATCATAAGGACGTTTTAAGCCAGAATCGTGTTGATAGAGCCATTCAACGGCTAGTTCTAGTGTACGGCGAGCATAAAAACATGTGCTACGAGCATCATTGTAAACAAATGATTCTGTTTTACTTGCTGCTTCGAGTAGTTCGGGCCATTCACCAAGCAAAAATTGAAAGTTAGACATAGAATTTATTAATCCCAAATATAACGAGAGTCATAATCAATCTGGTATTTTTCTAAAAAAGCAATAAATTCATCTTGAAAAGATTTTTTCTGGTGGTGTATTTCTTGGTTTTTGATGTAATTAATAACAGTTTCTATAGCTGATTTACTAACGCTAAAAGCTCCAAAGCCATCTTGCCAAATAAACTTTGCTGTAGGAGCATAAGTTTTATTTAACCAACGAGATGAATTAGATTTTACAAACCGCATAAGTTCGGAAACTGAGATATTAGCAGGGATTTCTACTAACATATGAACATGGTCGGACATGCCATTAATTATTATAGGTGTAGCTTTATACTCTTGTACCACTCCGCCTAGATAAGCCATCAAATCGTTTTTTATTTCAGGTTTAATCATTGGGATGCGTTTTTTTGTGCTAAAAACTATATGTATGGTTAGGTTAGTTAGAGTTTGTCCCATAATTAAAAACTATGTCGCCGATACACGGTTTAGAAATATTTTGCACCCTCATCATGGTTCGTTTTCCGAGGGTTTGAGGGTTTGCACCTCATCACGGGTTCGTTTTCCGAGGTTTCCGAGGGTTTGCACCCTCATCACGGTTCGTTTTCCGAGGTTTCCGAGGGTTTGCACCCTCGGCTCTGTTTATGCCGCCGCTACGCGGCTTAGGAAATATAACGTAATTGTTATTTTATGACAACATTTAAATTAAATTTTATGACAACAATTTAATAAATGGTGGTTGTTCGTTCGTTTTTCGTTCCCTTCTTGAGCCACGACGTGGCGACATATACAGAGCCGAGGGTGCAAACCCTCGGAAACCTCGGTTAATGTCCCACCCAATCACCACACAACCCCATCGTCACCCAATCACCATCTCATCAAACCAACACCCCATCGCCAACCTAACCCATTAAATCAAACAAACTCATTTGCCCCGGTTTTTCTTCATTTGCCACCTTGTCCAATTCCTCGTTGGCCTGTTGCGCGAAGAGTTCCCCAGAAAACGCCCGTTGTTGGAGGGAGAGAAAAAATCAAGTTGTTTTTGAGATAATTGAAAAAAGTTGTTTTCTTTTTTCAATTTTAGTGCATTTCTTGAATATTCTTCTTGTAGTTCGTTAGGAGGGACAGAAATAAGGATAGGATAAATTCTACTAGCTGAAATTAATGGTTGTGCAGAACGTCCTGCATAATCGTTTAATTTTATTGCTTTTAAAACAGTAGCTAAGTAAATTTGCTTTAATCTTGTGTCTTTTTCGGATATATACAAAGCATTATCTGTAACCCAACAGTGTTTTGGAGTAATGTGGATGGAGCCACAATAAAAACCAACGCGCCCTATTACAATCATTGGTTGTTCAAACATGTATTTATCATGATAGCCACTTATACCATTCCCGCCATAGACAGGATAAATTCCATCTGTTCCAAAATCTTTTTCTGGAAGAAAGCTTCCACTTTTTAGCTTTATAAGTTCTCCAAGGGATTTTTGTAAAAACCCCTTCGGATTGCTCACCGGATCGCCAAACATCTCCAAAAACACCGACTTTTGCAACTCGTCCAGCTTGGCAATGGCCCACCGTCGCTTTTCCCTTAGCGCGTCTGCTTTGTCGAGAATGGCCGCGATGCGCTGTTGTTCGGGGAGTGGGGGCAGGGGGATTTCGAGTTTTTTATTTGATCCATTGTTACTGCTTTTAAATTGCTCCTGCTGCTTTATTGCTATTTTGCCAAAGTTTTATGAATTAAATAAAATATAGGTAATCCTTAAAGATCTTTTTTAGGACGTAAAATTCAAAATCCTGCTGATCTGTTGCGCCATCAAGATTTTAGCAACTTGTACAACAGCGTTCAGCCATTTGGTCTGACAGTAAAAACTAAAATCTCCTGGTTTTTGGGCGACTTGTTTAGCTTGGGGTCTCTTTTGCCAGAATTTTAGGAATAATCTGTTTGCCATCTTGGTTATTGATTTACAGAATCTTGTGTCAATGCCAAAATATTTCCTTTTACTTGATTTAGAAGTTCCCATTTAGGTAATTTGTCTATAATTTTAATCGGAATTAACTTATTTTATTTTATTATTGAAATATCATAGTTTTTAATTCTTTTAATTCTGTTTGGATTTGGTTTTCTAACTCTTCAAGTTCTCTAAAAATTGCATCTGGTGACTCATAACTAACTTCTTCGTGTTCTGTTTCCTTATACCTATTCACGCTTAAATCATAGCCATTAGCCGCGATGTCAGACTTTGCCACCATAAAAGATTGTGCTGTGCGTGGGCGTTGCTGCTCACCTTCTAAATTACGCCAACGCTCCAAAATATCTGGAATGTTGTTGGTTTCATGTTTACCTTGGTCTAACTCTACCCGCTTGTCATCCAATGAAAACCCGTCCGCCTGCATATCGTAGAACCAAACTTTATCCGTACCACCAGAATTTGTCTTAGTAAAAATAACTATTGCCGTAGATACTCCCGCGTAAGGCTTGAACACTCCAGAAGGCATTGAAATAATTGCGTCTAGCTTTTGCTCCTCAACTAATGCTCGCCTTAAATCCTTATGAGCATTTGACGAACCAAATAACACCCCATCAGGTACGATTATAGCCGCCCTACCTCCAGATTTTAACAATCGTAGAAATAATGCGACAAAAAGCAACTCTGTCTTTTTAGTCTTAACTATTTGTAATAAATCCTTAGCACATTTTTCATAATCAAGCGAACCTGCAAAAGGCGGATTAGCTAAAATTAATGTATAAATTTCCTCGTCGCCTGCATGATCTTCAGATAGCGAATCTTTATAGCGAATATTGGGATTATCTACACCGTGTAGCAGCATGTTCATGCTACCAATTCTTAACATTGTGTTATCAAAATCAAAACCATTAAAAAGCTTTTCGTTAAAATGATGGCGTAATTCTTCGGTTGTAAAAATTTCTGGGTGACAAGTGCGTAAATACTCGCTAGCCGCTACTAAAAAGCCTGCTGTACCACAAGCAGGATCACAAATAATGTCGCGCGGCTGTGGTGCTACTAGCTCAACCATCATCTTGATAATATGGCGAGGTGTGCGAAATTGCCCATTTTGCCCAGCACTAGCAATTTTCCCTAGCATATACTCATAGAGATCGCCTTTGGTGTCTCGGTCTTCCATAGGCAATTTATCAATCATATCAACCACTTTAGCCAATAATCCGGCTGTAGGAATGGTAAAACGAGCATCCTTCATATGATGGGCATAGGTGGAGTCTTCACGGTCGCTTTTTAGCTCTTTAATAAATGGAAAAACCTGCTTTTCAACTATAGAGTACATTTCTTTAGCTTCAAGGTTTTTAAACTTGCTCCATCGTAAATGCTCTTGATTTGGAGCAAATACAGCCTTTTCAATAGGGATTTTTAACCTATTAGCTTTTTTTCTTCTGTAGTGTGTAAGTCGTCTAAACGCTTTATAAACAATAAATAAGTGATTTGTTCAATTACTTCTAGCGGGTTAGAAATACCTCCAGACCAAAAAGCATCCCAAAGACGGTCAACTTGTGATTTTATTTCTCCAGTTATCATAGTTAAGTTTTTTGCCTAGTTTTTATTGGTTTTTTTAGAAGTAGGCGCAATATTAAACGAGTTGGTCAGCAAGATCAATTTTATTGTGTTGGTTGTTTAAGCCTACTGCAACATATAGAAAATAGATCTATAAATATGATAATGTTAGCCGGTTATTTTACTTATCACCTTTAATATTTTACTAATCAAAATCAATATATTTTTCAAACATATTTTATTAATTGATTGATCCATGACTACAGAAAATAATAAACCTAGTGACCAAGTTGGAGTAGATAAACATCCTAGCGAAATATCTGTTAAGAAACTTCCTAGACGTGCCGCTAGTGCAATGCCTGTAACAGAAATAACCAATGATAATTTAATAGATTTATTAAAAAAGAAATTTGGCAAGGCTTTACTCTCAGCAAATGAAATAAATAGTCAACAGGTCTTAAAAGTAGAAAAATCAAAATTAATAGAAATCCTATTTTACTTACGTGATAATGAGACAGTAGCTTTTAATATGCTAACTGACCTTACAGCAGTTCATTTTACAGATAGAGAAGAATATCCCTTTGAAATTGTCTATCAGCTTTATTCAATTGCTGCAAAACGTCGATTGCGTGTTAAAGTTGACTTAAAAGATGAAGAAACCCTTCAAACAGTAAGTAATATTTGGGGGACGGCTAATTGGCTAGAACGGGAAGTTTATGATTTATTTGGTATTAGATTTGATGAGCATCCAGATTTAAGAAGGATTTTACTGCCTAATGGTTGGGTAGGGCATCCGCTAAGAAAAGAATATCCATTAGAATATAGAGATAATGAATGGATAGCAGACAACTTACAAATTAGAGATATTCCAACAGAAGGCGACTTTACTGGTAAATTTGAATAAATTGTTAACTTATGAATGAGCTAACTGATATTACACGACCAGAAATTGATAGTAGCGAAATGGTCTTAAGCATGGGGCCACAACATCCGGCTACACATGGAGTTTTAAGAATTATCTTAAAACTAGATGGCGAGACGGTTACAGACCTGGATTGTGATATTGGTTATTTACATCGCGGAGTAGAAAAAATTTGCGAGCATCGAAACTACTCAATGATTGCTCCTTATTTTGACCGTACCGATTATATTGCGGCTGTATCCAATGGGCTTTGTTATGTTGAAACGGTAGAAAAAGCCTTAAATTTAGAAATTCCACAAAGAGCGCAGTACCTAAGAGTTATACTGACAGAGTTTAATAGACTTTCTAGCCATTTACTTTGGCTTGCAACACATGCTTTAGATATTGGAGCAGTGACAGTTTTTCTTTGGGCGTTTCGTGAGCGAGAAGAAGTCTTAAAGATTTTTGAAAATTTTTTTGGCGCACGTTTGACTTGTCATGCTTTTCGTATTGGCGGAATGAGCTATGATGCTTATGAGGGCTTTGCTGAACAAGTAAAAAGCTTTTGTAAAACGTTTCCAGAACGGCTAGCCGAATATGAAACAATGCTTAGTAATAATAGGATTTGGCTAAGTCGGACGGTTGGAGTTGGAATTATTTCGGCAGAATCAGCAATAGACATTGGGTTAACTGGGCCGGTGCTTCGTGCCTCTGGTGTTGATTGGGATATCCGCAAAGCACATCCTTATGAGTGCTATGCAGATCTAGATTTTGACATCCCTTATGGTGAGAATGGCGACACATATGATCGTTATTTGGTAAGAATGGAAGAGATGCGACAATCTCGACGAATTATTTTGCAGGCACTAGAAAAACTACCTGAAGGTTTAATAATGGCAGAAAAAACGCCTAAAGTAATTAAACCACCTATTGGAGAGTATTATCATTCGGTTGAAGGGCCAAAAGGCGAATTAGGAATTTATTTAGTTAGTGATGGCTCAACTCAGCCAGCAAGATTAAGGATTCGTCCACCTTCTTTTATAAATTTACAAGCTTTAAGACAAATGGCTGTAGGTCATTTATATGCTGATGTTGTAGCTATTATTGGTACTTTAGATATTGTGCTAGGTGAGATTGATAGATAAAAATTATGATGCAACTTCTGTTACAAGCCGCGCCAACCTGGTTTACTAGTCTGCCGATTATTCGAGATCGGATTGATCCGCTAGTGACACATTATTTTTTATGGCCGCTAGTACAAATTGCTATTGTATTTTTTGTTGTTCTTACACTGGTTGCTTATCTAACTTTAGCGGAAAGAAAAATTAGTGCCTGGATTCAGGTTAGAATCGGCCCTAATCGTGTTGGGCCACAGGGGATTTTACAACCTCTTGCTGATGGTCTTAAATTATTGATAAAAGAAGATCTTATTCCTCTTAATGCTGATAAAACAGTTTTTGCTATTGCTCCAATAATTTCTTTAGTTGCTGCATTAATAGTTTTAGCTGTAATTCCTTGGGGGGCAGCCTGGGCAACAATTTCCAATATTGATATTGGACTTTTATTTATTTTAGCTGTGTCTTCCTTAGGAATACTAGGTATTATTCTGGGTGGTTGGGCTTCTAACAGTAAATTTGCTTTGTTGGGTGCTTTGCGTTCTTCGGCACAAATGGTTAGCTATGAAGTAGCGATGGGGCTTTCTTTAATCGGATGTCTAATGTTTACTAAGACTTTAGCACTTCAAGACACTGTAATTGCACAAGAACAACTTCATATTTGGATTGTTTTATTTCAACCTTTAGGATTTTTGATCTACCTAATTAGTGGAATTGCTGAAACCAATCGCGCACCTTTTGACTTACCAGAAGCAGAATCAGAACTTGTAGCAGGTTTTCATACAGAATATAGCGGTTTTCGATTTTCAATATTTTTTATTGCCGAATACACCAATATGCTAATAATTTCAGCTATTGGGGTGACAATGTTTTTAGGTGGTTGGTATTTGCCTGGTCTAAGCTATTTGTTAACACCTGGCAGCACACTTTTTGTAATTATTTCTGTTTTAGTATTTTTTACTAAAACTTTAACTTTACTTTATGTATTTTTCTGGTTACGTTGGAGTTTGCCACGCTATCGTTATGATCAGTTAATGGAACTTGGTTGGAAATGGATGGTTCCAGCCGGTTTAGCTAATATTATTTTAACTGCAATTATTTTTGTGATTGCTCAAGAACTAGGCTTTATTAGTTCACAACTTAATGCTATAGCAATTACAACGGCAGGATATATATTTTTAATTCTTACAGCTTTTGTTGTTACAGTACCAGTAACTTGGATAATCTTAGGGCAAATTAATCAACGCTCAAGGGATTTTAATTTACGTGAAGCCGAAAGCTTACCAATAAATAGATCTGTTAAAGGAGTAAATAAAGACTCTACAACGGTCTAAACTACTAGTTTTAAGGATTTTATGAAATTAACAGGCATAGAAGCAGTGCTTTTTTATTTACTTGCCGTAGTAGCAGTGTTGTTTGCTATCTTTATGATCACTGCTCGCAATGCTGTTCATAGTGCATTGCTGTTAATTTCAACTTTGGTTGCAACTGCTGGAATTTACCTTCTTTTACATGCAGAATTTATTGCTGGAGTGCAGATTTTAGTTTATGTTGGTGGGGTTTTGGTACTTTTTATTTTTGTGATAATGCTAGTAAATGTAAAAGAAGAGGACAAAAAAGTTTTTACCAATCAATTTTTATTAGGTGGGTTAATGACTTTTTTACTTGCCCTAGGAATGATTAGCATTTTGCTGCAAACACAAAAAGCTAATCTTTTTGGCTATGGTCAAGCTAGCGAAGCAAAACAAGAAAGAGTGCAAAACAGCCCCAATATTGTTGGTAGCCATAATATTTCACAAAATACAATTAAAATTGGGCAAGAACTTTATACAAAATATATGCTGCCTTTTGAAATTGCTTCTTTAGTCCTGCTTGTTGCAATTATTGGGGCTATAAGACTAGGAAGAGAACGTAAACAAGAAAAAATTTATGATTAGCTATTAAAGCTCTACTTTAACTTATCAAGCATAACTTATTGAATATTAATGATATGTCATTATTAATAAATTTCTTATTACAAACTCAAGAAGTTGTTCCAACTAGCGTAACGGAACGACTTACGCAGGGTCTTTTTAATGTTAATATCAATAATTTTTTAGTTTTGAGTGTGCTGCTTTTTACTATTGGCGTTGCTGGAGTTTTGACTAGACGAAATGTAATTGTAATCTTTATGTCTATCGAACTAATACTTAATGCTGTAAATATTAATTTAGTTGCCTTTTCTCGCTACTGGTTTTTACAAACACCAAACGCAAGTAATATTTATTTAGGCGAAATATTTACTTTATTTGTGATTGTAATTGCTGCGGCTGAAGCCGTTATTGGACTAGGTATTGTTATTGCGTTTTATCGTAATCGAGAGACTATTTCAGTAGATGAAATAGACCTTCTTAAGCTATAAAAACAGGGTTTATCTATGTTGGAATTGATTTGGCTAATCCCGATATTGCCATTGCTAGGATTTCTAATTAATGGAATGCTGGCAAAACGCTTTAATTTTTCTGAAAAGCTAATAGGCGGGGTTGCTGTTGCTAGTGTTTTTCTAGCTTTTGTTATCTCAGTTTTAGCTCTAATTAGTTATAGTTCTTGGGTAAAGACTGCTAATAATCCAACAAATTCAACAAATCAAACAACTGCACAAAAACAAGCTGCACCGCCCTATGTTGCTAAACAGTTTAGTTACACATGGATAACAGGCGGAAAAGCGGTTCTTTCTGAAGGTCAAAGCAAAGCTGACTACAAGTTAGCAGACTTTCGTATTGAATGGTCATATCAAATAGACCATCTTTCCGGCCTTTATATTTTATTTATTACATTTGTTGGGCTACTAATACATATTTTTGCTATTGGCTATATGAAGGGTGAAGCGGGATTTGCTCGCTTTTTTGCCTATCTTAATTTATTTATGTTTATGATGTTGACTCTAGTTTTAGGGTCAAATCTGCTAATGCTTTTTGTTGGCTGGGAAGGTGTAGGGCTTTGCTCTTATTTATTGATTGGCTTTTATTTAACAAAAAATGATGCTGCACAAGCTAGCAAAAAAGCATTTATCCTTAATCGTGTTGGAGATTTGGGCTTAGTTCTAGCTATAATTGCTTTATTTTCAACATTTGGCACTTTGCAATATTATGAAATAGCCAATTTAGTTCAAAGCTACCCTGTAGAAACACTAGGGACATTTGGCTTAATGTCTGGCATTGCTCTAGGACTATTTATTGGAGCAACGGGAAAAAGTGCGCAAATTCCTTTATATATTTGGCTACCTGATGCAATGACAGGGCCAACACCGGTTTCAGCCTTAATTCATGCTGCAACAATGGTGACAGCAGGCGTTTATCTGCTAGCGCGAATGAATATGATTTTTCAACGCTCGCTAACTATGATGTTGGTGGTTGCGTTAGTCGGCTCTTTAACAGCCTTTATTGCTGCAACTATTGCAGTTACACAAAAAGATATTAAGAAAATTTTAGCCTACTCTACAATTTCTCAAATAGGCTATATGTTTTTAGGCTGTGGTGTAGGGGCTTTTATTGCAGCAGTTTTTCATGTTGTCACACACGCATTTTTTAAGGCTCAGCTATTTCTTGGTGCAGGAAGTGTTGTTCATAACATGCATCATGAACAAGATATAACACGAATGGGTGGACTAAAAAAATATCTGCCCACTACCCATAAAACAATGATAATAGGTTGGTTAGCTATTTGCGGAATTGCTCCACTAGCAGGATTTTGGAGTAAAGACGAAATTCTTGCTAAAGCCTTTACTACTACACTTTTTCATCCTGTTTTAGCTAAGTTTTTATGGGCAATAGGCTTTCTTACTGTAGGAATAACATCTTTTTATATGACTAGACTTATGGCACTAACTTTTTGGTCTGAGCAGAAATTTCTTGGTGCTACTGCTAACGATGGTGGCGAAGAAGTTGATGAATATGATGAAAAAGAGAAAAAAGTCACTATAGAAAGCTCAGAAGAACATAAAGAAACTAATACATATTTTCGTATAAAATCAGTAACAAATAAAGAAGAAATAAAAGAAATAGAAAAAATAGAAGAAGAGAAACAAGAAACTAATGCTGTTGTAAAAGAAAATATCTCTGCATTAGTCGCTAATCCAAAAGAATCTCCTGCATTGATGACTTTACCATTAGTAATTTTAGCCTTCTTTGCCGCTACACTAGGTTTTATTGGACTACCTTTTGGCTATAACTTAATTGATGATTGGTTATCACCTTCTATTGAAGTACTTAACACGGGTACACATACTTTTGGCGGTTTAGATATTATTTTAGCTGCTCTTTCTTTAACTTGTTCATTAACAGGAATTTATCTAGCTCACTATATCTATGTTAAAAATCCACAACTTGCAGATACTTGGGCGGATAAACTAAAACCGTTATATCAAATTAGTATAAAAAAATGGTATTGGGACGATTTGCTAGACAATAAGTTTGTTATGCTAGTAAAGAAACTTAATGATCTTTTAACTGAAGGTGAACACCATGTTTTAGACGCTATTCCTAATGGATCGGCTTTGGTTACAAGAGGTGTTAGTATTTTGTCTGGTGCAATGGATCGCTATGGAGTAGATTTAGTGGTAAATCTAACAGGTTTAACCACTCGCGCTGGTTCATTGATAGTACGTAGTTTCCATACAGGGTTTTTAGGTAATTATGCTCTATTTATGATACTAGGCATAATTTTGATTATTTTTGGTTTGGAGTATCAAGCAATTAAAGATTTTTATTCATATCTGTTTCCTGCGGCACCAAAAGTTCCGCCTACAGTTCCTTAGGTACTAGTCAGTAATTCTAACAAGGGTTGTTCTATAAATTATGAAACTTTTGTGGATTCCTATTCTTTCTTTAGTAACCTGGTTGCCACTTGTTGGGGCAATAATTTTAATTTTTGTTCCTAAAACGCAAAAAGAAGTAATCAGATTATTTGCTAATGTTTGGGCATTGCTTTGTTTTCTAGTCTCTATCCCATTAGTTTTTAACTTTGATAAAACACTTAAAGGGTTACAATTTATTGAAGATTACCAATGGATTCCATTAATTGGCGCACGCTATCAAATGGGAATTGATGGTTTAAGTTTAAGTATGGTAATGCTAACAACCTTACTAGGCGTGATAGCAATATTTTCTTCCTGGTCAGCAATTAGCGACAGAATCAAAGAATATTATATTTTTCTTTTAATGTTACAAACAGGAATGCTTGGCACTTTTGTTGCGGTAGATATGTTTTTATTTTATGTATTTTGGGAAGTAATGCTTGTGCCAATGTATTTATTAATAGGAATTTGGGGAACAGAAAGACGGCTTTATTCTGCTATTAAATTTTTCCTTTATACTCTTGTAGGGTCAGTTTTAATTTTACTTGCCATCATTAAACTTTATTTTATTTTCCCAGATACTGTTGTAGGTGCTAGAGAAGCTTATAACAATGCAGTTAAGCTAATGGCTGAAGGTAACTTACCAATGATTGCAATGCTTGAACGTGCAGCAGACCTTAATGCTTCATCAAGTGGAAGCTTTAATATTTGGGCTATGCAAGCAATGGGTAGTGCGCGAGGGGACAACGGACTTTCTTTAATTCCTATAAACTTGCAATTATGGCTCTTTGCTGCTTTTGCAATAGGTTTTGCTATTAAAGTACCAATGTTTCCATTTCATACTTGGCTTCCAGATGCACATACAGACGCACCAACCGCCGGGTCAGTGATACTTGCAGCCGTTTTACTTAAAATGGGGACTTATGGTTTTTTAAGGTTTAATTTACCAATTTTAGGTGATGCTTGTCAGGATCAAAGAGTCTTAAATATAGTAGTTCCACTAGCAATAATAGGTATTATTTACGGCGCACTTTGTGCAATGGCTCAAAAAGATATAAAACGCCTGATAGCTTATTCTTCTATTAGTCATTTAGGTTTTGCAATGCTAGGGATGTTTGCTCTTAACCTAATGGAATCAATGGTTCAATAATGCAGCAAATAAATCATGGAATTTCTACAGGAGCATTATTTTTGCTGGTAGGTGTTATTTATGAGCGTCGTCATACACGCTTAATTAGTGAATATAGCGGCTTAGCACAGAAAATGCCTCGTTATGCAACGTTATTTATGATTTTTACTCTTAGCTCAATTGGGCTACCTTTATTAAATGGTTTTATAGGCGAGTTTTTGCTTTTACGAGGAGCATTTGAGGCTAATAGAAAATGGGCTGGATTTGGTGTAGCAGGAATTGTTTTAAGTGCTGCTTATATGCTTTGGCTTTATCAAAGAGTATTTTTTGGCGAAATTGAAAATGAAAGAAACCGGGAATTAACGGACTTAAATTGGCGGGAATGGCTTTATTTTGCTCCACTGCTATTTTTAGTTTTTGCTATAGGAATTTATCCTAAGCCTATTTTAGATTTTATTGAGCAACCAACAAATACTATTGTTAAACAGGCTAAACCTTATTATTTTGAAAAAGCTGTGGGGGGCAGTTGGCCTAGTCCAGCAAATAATAACCAACAAACTAATCCAACTGGGTTATTAAATTCTGCACAACCAACAAATACACCACAAACTAGCCCAACACCAAATAATGATGGACAGAATAAGTAAAAATGCAAAATTAGGGATATAAAAATAAACTATGTTATTACAAGCATTTCCATCTTGGAAACAAGCACTTTTCTTAATGCCAGAGTTACAACTAACTCTATTTGCTTGTTTTGTCTTGATAGCAGATGTTTTGTTGCCTCGTGGGAAAAAAACTTTTACTGCCTATATTAGTTTAATTGGGTTGGCTTTTACTGCTTTAGGTTTAGCCCAAGTCTATTATGCTACTTATAACGCATTGCCAACATTTATCTTTTATGACATGTATGTCATTGATTATTTTGCATTTGTCTTTAAAGCTATAATTTTAGTAGCAACAGCCATTGCCATTGCAATTTCTATAAAGTACCTAGACCAGGAATCTAGCCAACATGGAGATTACTATAGCTTGATGCTTTTTGCCGCTACTGGAATGATGTTTATGGCTTCAGGCTATAACTTACTAATTATCTATGTTGCTTTAGAACTAATGGCAATTTCTGTTTATGTTTTGGTTGGCTACCTAAAACATAATGATAAATCTAATGAAGGAGCATTAAAATACTTTTTACTTGGAGCTTTTTCTTCTGGGATATTTCTTTATGGTGTTTCCTTAATTTATGCTACTACGGGTGAATCAAATCTCTCCAAAATTGCCTTTAAAATATCTTTTTTAGTTTTAAGTGAGGAAGTTAAATTTGGCCCAGGTGCTTATTATTTATTAGCTTTAGCCGTTATTTTAGTTGCGGTTGGATTAATGTTTAAGATTGCTGCTGTGCCGTTTCATATGTGGGCACCAGATGCTTATGAAGGTGCGCCTACACCAGTTACAGCTTTTATGTCTGTTGGGGTAAAAGTTGCTAGCTATGCAATACTAGCAAGGATTTTCTTAATTGCTTTTCCTGCTCTTCGCACTATAAAAGAAATACCAGGTTGGGTTAGTCTTTTAATAATTGTTGCTGCCCTAACTATGACTATTGGCAATGTTGGTGCAATGACTCAAAATAACACTAAACGAATGTTTGCTTATTCTTCTATTGCTCAAGCAGGCTATATTTTGTTAGGGATTATTGCAGGAAATGAAACTGGGTATATAGGCTTAATTTTCTACCTACTAGCTTATACGGCAATGAATTTAGGAGTCTTTGCTATAATCATTCTACTAAAAAGAGATAAAATTGCTGGCGATAGAGTTGAGCATTTTAACGGGTTGATAAAGAAAAGTCCTGTTTTAGCTGTAACTATGCTATTTCTTTTAATTGGTTTAGCTGGTATTCCTCCTACATCAGGCTTTATAGGTAAATATTTGTTATTTGCTGGCTTAATTAGAGCTAGTAATGACTGGTATAGTTTCTTAGCTGTTTTAGCTGTAATTAATACTGTAATTTCTTTTTATTATTATGCTCGAATTATTAAAGCAATGTTTATAGAAAATCCAACTGATGACAAAGTAATTACTGTTAATATTCACACAAAAATAGTATTAGGCGTTGCTACTATATTAACATTATTTATAGGTGTTTATCCTCAACCATTTATTGAAGTTAGTAGGTTAGCTACTAGAAATTTAGCTCCAACTTTGATTAAAGAAGGTAGTCCAACAGATTCACCTGCTACACCTGTATTACCAGAAAATAATAATCCTTCTGACTTACCTGATTTACTTCCAAAATAGTAAAACTAATTAAAAGTTAATATTTTTATTAGCGCATTTTAACAGGTGCCAAATCTGATGATCTTACTTGTGTATAACACAGATATTGTGGCACGATATGAGCGGAATAAGTTTTTAATGTGCTGCTAAAAACACCTGTAGAATAAGCATTGTTAATTGAAAATAAATTAATCAAAGTATTGAAAAAAAAGTTTTTGTCGTAATAATAGGGGGGTTATTTAACCGTTTTTTTAATTTGACTTATTCTACTTAAAAAGATATGCTGCCCTACCAATTTAATTCGTTATGCCATCTAAGTTTATTTACCTAGATACGATTAAGAGTATAGTAATATTACTGGCTTGTTTGGCATAAAATGATTGATAAAAACCGCAGTAATTTGACAGCACCTATAAACTTTTCCAAGAAAAAAGCCGAAAAATTAAAGTCTTTGTGTACATAGAGGTATAAAAAAACCTAGCAATGAAAATGAGATCCTTTTTTAATGTTTTTTCTAATGACCTAGCAATAGATTTAGGTACAGCTAACACACTAGTTTATGCTAAGGGCCGAGGGATTGTAGTAAGTGAGCCTTCCATTGTTGCAATCAATAAAATTACAAACAAAGTAGAAGCCGTAGGTAAAGAAGCTAAAGAAATGTTAGGGCGTACCCCAGGAAATATTGTAGCTATTCGTCCAATGAAAGATGGGGTAATTGCTGACTTTGAAGTTACAGAAAAAATGCTTCAACACTTTATCCGCAAAGCTCATAATGGAAAGTCTTGGGTTAGCCCTAGGGTAGTTATTGGAGTTCCTGGAGAAATTACCCAAGTAGAACGCCGAGCAGTTATTGATGCTGCTAATAGAGCTAGAGCATCAGAAGTTTACCTAGTAGAAGAAGCAATGGCAGCAGCTATTGGTGCAGGACTTCCAATAACTGAGCCTTATGGAAATATGATTGTTGATGTTGGCGGAGGCACAACAGATATAGCTGTTATTTCTTTGTCAGGTATTGTTTATTCGCGGGCCGTCCGGGTAGCAGGCAACGAATTAGACGAAGCAATCACTCAATATATTAAGCGCAAATATAATTTATTAATTGGTGAACGAACAGCAGAACAAATAAAAATAGAATTAGGTTCAGCTTATCCTTTAGAAGAACGCCTTTCTATGGAAATTAAAGGTAGAGACTTAATTGAAGGTGTTCCAAAAACCTTAACTATTTCTGATGATGAAGTACGCGAAGCAATGGCAGACCCAATTTCAACAATAGTTAATGCTGTACGTGTCGCGTTAGAACGTACTCCACCAGAACTATCAGCCGATATTGCTGATAGAGGGATTGTTTTAACTGGCGGTGGAGCATTACTTAAAGGACTAGATAAATTACTAATGAAAGAAACTAGAGTGCCTGTTTCTTTAGCAGAAAATCCTTTATCTTCAGTTGTGCTAGGCACTGGTAAAATGTTGGCAGACTTTGAGTTACTAAAACGTGTTAGCTTGGAAAGTGGTAATTATGGTTATAATAGCCATAATTAATAACTAATAAAAAATACCAAATAGATTTAAGTTATGTCTGTAGTAGAAACCGGAAAAAATCGTACTCCAATTGTGCTAGTAGTTTTATTGGTTATCCAATTACTATCTATGTCTTGGTTTGGGCGTACTAAAGATGGACGGCCTAATTTACTGCAAAGCTGGGTTTTAACAGCTATGTACCCATTCCAAAAAGCAGGTGGTGGTGTAGGGTCTTTCTTTTACAATATTTGGGATGGATATATTAATTTGATAGGGGCAAAACAAGAAAACGAACGACTAAAAGCAGCAAATGACAAACTTAACCAAGAAGTTTTTAAGCTTAAAGAAGAAATAGCTTCAACTAGTCGTTCTGCTAAAGTTTTGGAACTCCAAGATAGTCTGCCTTATAAATCTATTGCTGCACAGGTTATTGCTCGCTCTGGAAATGATTTTTACAATAAAATAATTATTGATAAAGGTCGATTAGATGGCATAAAACTTCATCAAGCGGTTATTACTCCAGCAGGAATAGTGGGTAGAGTTATAGGTCTTGGGCCACTAGCAGCACAAGTACAACTTATTACAGATAGTTATGCTGGCGTTGGTGCGCAACTTTCAGAATCTCGTGCTTATGGTGAAATTAAAGGCCAAGGAAAAATGCTTTGTGAAATGCGTAATGTTTCTGGTTTAGAACCTATTAAAGAAGGCGAAGCCATTATCACTACGGGACTTGATGGCATTTATCCTAAAGGATTACTAGTTGGTTATGTGCAAGAAGTGGGTTTAGGCAGTGGTGCTAAAAGTCATAGAATTGTTGTTCGTCCTGCTGCTGGGTTAGATGGATTAGAAGAAGTTTTAGTTTTGCAACTCTCAGAACAAGAGTTTCAAATTGATGAAACTATTAAGTAAGAATATTTTTGGAATTTAATACAGTGCAAGTTATTAAAATAATTATTGCAATTGTTTTCTTTGTCGCATTACAAGGGCTATTGCCTCTTTATATCCCACAGTTTACTAGAGTTGATATCCCACTTGTTTTGTCTGTTTATTTGGCACTTAAACGAAACCCTATGCAAGGGACATTAGTTGGTGCAGCTACTGGTTATACTTCAGATATAGCTTCTGGTGTTAGTTTATTAGGTGCAGGTGGTTTTACCAAAACATTGATCGGATTTATTATTGCTAGTATCAATGTTCATTTTGCTATAGATAATAAATTAACTAGACTTTTTGTGCTTGTGCTAGCTTCTGTAGTAAATGTTACTTTATTTTTAGCTTTACACTATGTTTTTAATTCATTACCTATAAATTTAAACACTCCTGAAATTGTAAAATTGACAGCTTGGCAAGCAGCAGGTAATCTTATTATAGGATTTTTTCTTTTTCCTATTTTAGATCGGATCTTTACGCAAAATTCTTATGGTGGTAATGCTAGAGTTTATTAATAACTCTACAAGTTTAGTTTGTATAAAAGCCTCTTTAATTTACTTACATATATTGTTGGGTGTGAGGTGTTAAAATAAATTATGTCAAAAAAGAAGATTTTTGACGATCCAACACAACAACTTTTTAAACCTCGTGGACGAATCCTATTCTTTAAGTATTTTGTCTTGCTTCTTTTTATTGTTATTGGGGTTCGTTTTTGGTTCCTCCAAGTAGTTAATCATGAACATTATGTTAAAGCTGCTGAAAATAATCGGATTCGTGAAATACCCATTCCAGCACCACGAGGAACAATTCTTGATAGAGAAGGCAAGATTTTAGTTGATAGTACACCTACTTATAGCATAATGCTCTATCAAGAAGATATGGTAGATAAAGAGACTACCATAGAAATCCTAACAAAAAGATTTGCTTTAGATAGAAACTATGTTGTAAAAATGATGAATGCTCCAGGCTCACGTACTCGACCTGTAGCAGTAAAAACAAATGCTACTGTTAGTGATCGTGCCTGGATTGAATCGCATGAATTTGAACACCCAGAATTAAAAATAGAACTACAACCACAAAGGCGTTATCCCTTGGGTGAAGTTCTTTCACATGTTGTTGGGTATGTTGGGCAAATTGCAGAAGAACAATTAAGAGATCCAGCTTATGAATATTGTCGTCCAGGGGATATTATCGGCCAGGCTGGGATTGAACAATCTTACAATAAGATTTTAATGGGTAAAGAAGGCTATAGACGAGTTTTAGTAGATAGCCGTGGTAGAGTTTTACAACAACTTGAAGAAATTCCACCTGTTCCGGGTCAAGACATTATTACTACCATAGATTTAGATATTCAAATGGTAGCCGAAGAAGGACTAAAGGCTACAGGTCATTATGGAACTGTTGTAATAAATGACCCTAGAGATGGAGGAATTTTAGCTCTAGTTTCACATCCTGCTTATGATCCAAATCTGTTTGCTCAAGGTATAAAGCCTGCTGATTTTAACCGTCTAGTAACAAATCCTAAGCGTCCACTTCGTAATCGTGCAATACAGGATCGTTATCCTCCTGGCTCTACCTGGAAAATTCTAATGGCTGTAGCTGGTTTAGAAGAAAAAGTAGTTGCTGATAAACAAGCTTTAGCTTGTGGAGGTGGTATTTCTACAGGCGGAAGATTTGTTCACTGTTGGGGTGGACATGGCGCGCCAGACCTTAGACGAGCTATAGAAATTTCTTGTGATGGTTATTTTTATCGCCAAGGTATTAAATTAGGTATAGATAATTTAGAGAAATGGCAAGCTCTTTTAGGAACTGGTGTTAAAACAGGTATAGATTTGCCAAATGAAATAAAAGGTATTGTTCCTAGTCGTCAATGGAAACGTAGAGAATATCCTAGGGATCCACAATGGAAAGAAGCCGACATGGTTTATGCTTTTATTGGTCAATCTGGCGTTTCAACTACTCCAATACAAATTATGCATGCTGTAACAGGTATAGGGATGGGAGGACATTTCTATACGCCACACGTTTTTAAGGAAGCCCGCGCTACAGAACAAAGCCCAGCTATTATTCATAATGCTAAACCACGTGAAGCAGGTTTTGGTGAAGAAACTTGGAAAGTAGTTTCTGAAGGTATGTGGCGAGTGGTAAATGGTTCTGGTACTGCTCGTCGTGCTGCCATACCAAATTTTGATGTTTCTGGAAAAACAGGTACTGCCCAAGTTGTAGGCATCAGAGATGGTGCTACAGGTGAACAAAAAAGAACATGCTTGGTTTGTCAGTTATGCTCCTAAAGGTGCGCCAGAAATAGGCGGTGTTGCACTTGTTGAACATGCTGGTCACGGTGGTACAGAGTCAGCACCAATAATTAAAGCTTGTTTTGAAGAATATTTGCGTAAGAAAAAAGGATTACCAAAAGAAGAATTAGCACAAGATACAAAACCAAACAAAGCTACTAATAATCCTGCTGCTAGAGCAGAAACACCTGTAAAACCAACTACTAAGCCACCAGTTAATAAACCAGAAAAACCAGTAGTAAAACCAGTTGCATTAGTTGAGCCTCTTAATAATCGTTCAATAGCAAAACCAGCTAATTTAGGGGGTCAAAACTAATGATTGCATTAAGAGAGACTCGAAGATGGCGTGATTTTGATTGGTTGTTGCTAATGGCGGTTTTTGGTTTGTTAGCTTTAGGGACTACAGAAATTTATAGTTCCGTACCAAGTACAGGTACAATCTATAAAGACTTTTGGTTTAAGCAAGTTATTGCAATTGCTGTTGGTTTGACTGCGTTTACATTTGTAGTCCTTGTAGATTACAGACGTATTTATAATTATATCCCACAAATTTATGTTGGAGCTTTGTTACTTTTAGTTGCAGTTTTAATCTTTGGGCATGAAGTAAAAGGGCAAAAAAACTGGATAAATTTTGGCCCTATGTCGCTTCAGCCGTCCGAGTTAGCTAAAATTGCAGTAATTTTAGCTCTATCTCGTTATCTTTCACCACTTCGCAAAGGTAATTTACCTTGGAAGGATGTTGGAGTTGCTTGCGTTATTACAGCTATTCCTATGGGATTAATTATGTTGCAGCCTGATACAGGTTCAGCTTTAACTTTTATTCCTGTCCTAGCCTTACTGCTTTTTATGAGTGGTTTTAACTTAAAGTTAATAATTGCTACTGCTGTTACTGTTTTGGTTGTAACACCGTTAGCTTATGTACATGTACTAAAACCACATGTCTTAAAAAACTACCAAATAATGAGAATTGAAGCTATTCTTAACCCAGATTTATTTGAGCAACCCGAATTTCGCCGTGAATACGGTTATCAAACCATGCAATCTGTTATTGCTGTAGGATCGGGTGGAGTAACTGGAACAGGAATTACAAAAGGAACTCAAAGTCGACTTGGCTTTTTACCAGAGCATCACACAGACTTTATTGCTTCAGTCTTGGCTGAAGAGATGGGATTTGTTGGCAGTATTTCTGCACTTCTGTTATATTTGTTCATAATTATGCGTTCTATAGGTTTAGCTGAACGCTCCCGAGATCGATTTGGTATGTTAATCATACTAGGATTTACGGGCTTGATTTTCTTTCATGTGGTAGTAAATATTGGAATGGTTGTAGGTTTACTACCAATTATAGGTATTACGCTACCTTTAATGAGCTATGGTGGTTCTTCTGTTTTAAGTATGATGATTTTAATTGGTTTGGTTATTAATATAAACCTAAGACGTTTTGCCAATTAGAATCCTTTTTTCAGTAATTATATTTATAGATGATTAAAGCTTTTGATGCTTTATCTATTTAACTGAAAAATCAAAATTGACAGGCTTAAAAAGCAGAATTTGTTTACATAAAATATCTAATTTAAGTAAACAAATTGTTTTATATAAAACAATTAGCGAAATCTAAATAGATTAGGCCCAACTACTAAACTTTGGTTTTAGGAATAATTGTGTAAGTTTTAAGCTAAGTGTAATTTAATCCTGCTTGATTTTGGGATTTTTTCAGTTATGAAAGGTCCCCAAAATGAATAATGTTTCTTCTTATCGAGCAGCTTTAGACGCAATTTTACCAACTATAGAAAAGCCTGTTCGTTATGTTGGCGGTGAATGGAATTCTATCAATAAAAATAAACAAGAAGTTAAAGCGCATATAGCTCTTTGTTTTCCAGATACTTACGAAATAGGAATGTCCCACCTAGGATTAAAAATCCTTTATTCTGTCCTAAATAAAAATAATGATGTTTATGCTGAACGAGTTTATACACCCTGGCTAGATATGGAAAAAGCCTTGCGTTCAGCTAAATTACCACTAGCCTCAATAGAAAGTTTTACTCCCTTAAATGAATTTGATATTGTTGGGTTTTCCCTTCAATATGAAATGACTTATACTAACATATTGACCATGTTGGATTTAGGACAAATTCCAATTAGAGCAGAAGAGCGTAAAGAAACCGATCCTTTAGTTATTGGCGGCGGCCCTTGTGTTTTTAGTCCAGAACCAATTGCAGATTTTTTTGACTTTCTTTTAATTGGAGAAGGTGAAGAGTTATTAGTTGAATTTATTGATCTTTATACTAAATTAAAAACAAAAAATCTTTCCCGTAAAGATTTAATTGCCCAATTAGCTGAATTAAAAGGCGTATATGCTCCAGGACTCTATGAAGCAGTTATACCAAACTATCATGGGTTGCAAATTATTCAACCAAAAGCAGATAGTAATCCTCCATTCCCTATAATACGCCGTTATGTAGAAGATATAAATAAGTATCCTTTCCCTAGTGATTCACCAGTTCCTTTTACTGATGTAGTACATGATCGAATGGCTGTAGAAATTGCACGCGGTTGTGTAGATGGTTGTCGCTTTTGCCAAGCAGGTACTATTTACCGTCCTGTTCGTGAACGTACTCCAGAATCTATTATAGAAAGCATTACAGGTGGATTAAAAGATGGTGGTTATGATGAAGCTAGCTTAACTTCTTTATCTACGGCTGATTACACTTGTTTAACTCCTGTATTAAAGCAATTAAATAAAACCCTTGATCCAGAAAGAGTATCTTTATCAGTTTCATCTCTACGGGCCTCAGGTATAACAGAAGACCTTTCACGGGAAATTGCTAAAGTACGAACTACAGGTTTTACTATCGCGCCAGAAGCAGGTACACAAAGAATGCGCGATGTAATTAATAAAAATGTAACAGAAGAAGACGTTTTACGTAGTTGTCGAATAGCTTTTTCTTATGGTTGGAGTCAAATTAAGCTCTATTTTATGATTGGGCTACCAACAGAAACAGAAGAAGACGTAATTGGTATTGCTGAGTTAGGCAATAAAGTAAAACAATTAGGTAGAACAATGGGGGTAAATGTCAAAGTAACTGTCTCTGCCTCTTGTTTTGTTCCAAAGCCCCAAACCCCTTTCCAATGGTGTAGAATGAACTCTTTAGCAGAGTTATATGCTAAACAAGATTTACTAAGAGAAAAATGTCATCGTTATCGTCTTAATTTCAAAACACATAATGCAAAGCTTTCGCAACTTGAATGTGTTATGGCTCGCGGAGATCGTCGTATTGGACAAGTAATTGAAACTGCTTGGCAAATGGGCGCACGTTTTGATGGTTGGGATGAGCATTTTAATTATGATTTATGGATGAAAGCCTTTGAAAGAGTAGGACTAGATATAAAAGAAACACTTGAAGATCTACCTGTTAGATTGTCAGATGGCGGTTTTGCTCAACTTCCTTGGGATCACATAGACTCTTTAGTAGAAAAGAAATTTCTTGCTATTGAATATGAAAAAGGAATTAAAGCAAAAATTGCCCCACCATGTGGTTTTCCCATACGTATTATTGATGGGCGGCCTACTGCAATACCTCCTTCTTTTGAAGACTTTGAACAATTAGAAAAGAAACCTTTGCTTTGTTTTAATTGTGGTGTTGCTTGTGATTTACCTGCTATGCGTAAGGACTTGATTAAGGCTAAAGAGTTAAATCAAGAATATCGTATTGCAAAAGAAGCTAACTTAAATGCTGTAACTAATGAAGTAGAAGAATTTGACCAATCCTTACTAGAAGTTGTTCGGAGTGATGTACCCGTTAATTCACCAACAAAGTTACACCAACTAAAAGCTAATAAATCTAAGCAAGTTGAAAAACAATATCGCTATCGTGCTTCTTATACAAAACTTGAAGTTGTGCAATACCTCTCACACTTGGATTTAGTTAAAGCCTTACCTAGAGGTTTTAAGCGTGCAGGTATTCAACTATCTTATAGTCAAGGCTTTCACCCTATGCCATTAATTTCTTATGGCCCGGCCTTAGCTGTAGGTATGGTTGGAGAAGATGAATATTTAGATTTTGTCTCACCTGAAATTTTAGTAGCAAAGGATTTTTTAGAAAAAATTAACCAAGTTATGCCTATAGGTCTAAAGTTTACTGCTTTAGTTGTACTAGCGGAAACTTCACCTTCTTTGGCAAAACTAATTAACTCGGCTGAATATAAAGTTAATCTTCAAGCTCCAGAAATTCTCTCAGCACTAAATCAGCATATTCAGCAAGAAAATTTTTCAGTTTTTGATGTAAGTCAAGAACTTGTTAATAAATTTTTATCTTGTGATGAATTTTTAGTCACACGTAACCGTAAAAATCGCTCTCAAAGTGTTGATTTGAAAAAATATGTTAAAAATCTTCGTTTTGAAAAAACTTTAAATGATAATTTCCTGGTCATGACACTAGCTATAACTAATCAAGGCGGTGCCAAACCTGTAGAAATTGTTAGTTCAATTTATGGAGTAGATGAAACTCAACAGGCTACTTTGCAAAGCCGTATAAAACGCAGCCGCCTTTATGCAGAAATTGATGGACAAGAAAAGTCTTTGCTAGAGGTTATTTAAAATAGTTTTGGTTTTGATAATGAATTAAGTTGTAAATAACAGATTCTTAAATTTAATAAAGAAGTAAGTTAAGCTTAAAAGTATCTGTTTTTAGCCTCTATATTTTAATCTAGTTATCAAACTAAAAGTTTATGGCTACCCGCTTGAGCAATTGTATCCTACTAGATCTATGAAGAGAGGAATAAATAAATGGCAAAAGAGATGATTATAAGCTCCAGCGCGCATGAAAAAAAGATTGCTATTATTGAAAATGGTACTGTTACTGAATATTTTGTAGAACGTGAAGATGAGACTCAAGGAGTTGTTGGTAGTATCTACAAAGGCCGTGTTATGAAGGTTTTACCTGGAATGCAGTCAGCTTTTGTTGATATTGGACTAGGAAGAGATGCTTTTCTTTATGTATCAGACTTTTTAGAAGAAGAAGGATTTGATGAGCTAGATGCTTTAGAAGATAAAGATACTAGCTATAAAGAGCCTGTTAGCAGTCATCATATAGCAGAACCTGTAATACCTAAAATACCTAATCCAGTAGTGAAAACTTTGGAACCAATTGATGTAGAAGATGTAGAGGATGTGGACGATATAGAAGATGTAGAAGACCCAGAAGAAGAAATGTCAATAATTCCATTGGATGATAGCTTAAGACCAGAAAGTAAAATTGTATTTGTAAATCAAGAAGTAGAGGAAATAGAAGATGATATAGAAACAAAAAGTGATTTAGAAACGGCAGTAGCTAAGCAAATATTAGCAGATGATGATATAGATGAATCTGCCATAGAATCTACTGCTGATTTGACAGATAGCACTTTTGAAGAGCCTTTGGATGAATCAATAATTACAGAAATTGTAGAATCTCCAGCAAGTGATGAAACGCTTACGACTACTCCTATAGTAGCAACAACTAGTTATATCCCTCAGGTTATTATCCCTCCTCCAACACATGATTTTATTCGTATCATTGATGAGCCAGAAGATATCATAGATCTAAAACCAGTTGAAACTAATGCTAACTTAGAGACAATTATTTCAACAGATATAGATAACACTGTTGTAACAGAATCTATTATTGATAATTCAACAGTAGAGCAAGCAAAGTCTGTAGAGACAACAGAAGCAACAGAAGCAATAGAAGTAGCAGAAGTAGCAGAAGTAGCAGAAATAGCAGAAGCAATAGAAGTAGTTGAAGAAGAACCTACCCAAAGTAAGCGTCGTCGTACTAGTCGCAAAGAACCAGCTAAAAAGAAAGCTCCAGCACGCCGAAAAACTAAAAAAGCTTCTGAAGTAGAAGAGCCTGTAGAAGAAATTAGTGCTTCATCAGTGGTTCAATACGAACGGATTATGGATGAAGAGGCTATTGAAGCAGGAGAAATGCTAAAAGAGGCTCTAATACAAAATAAAATTATTAAACAGTTAAGAGAAGAAGAAGAAAACCTGTTTTAGAAACTAAAGTAATACCTCCTCCAGTTAAGGCTGAAAATAATGTTCCATTAGAAAGAATTGTGGATGAAGATACAAAAGATTTAGCTACTGATGAGTCTACGCTATCAGATGACTTAGCACCAGACGGTGGTGAGTCAGATGGAGAGAATTGGCAGTCTAAAAATAGCAGGGAACCTGGACATAAGCCTCATTTTAGACGTAGTAACAATAGAAGAAGACGTAGAGGAGGCCCACCTCCTGCACCACGTCCACCTGCAAATTATGGTGAGACAACACCAACCTCTACATCCCCTGTTGCTGGTGAAAGACCCGAAGTTGTAGCAAAAGAAGCACCAGGACGCTTTTATCCTCCAGCAATTACAGACCTACTTCGTGAAGGACAAGAAATAGTTGTACAAATAGCTAAAGAGCCAATTGCCTTAAAAGGTGCCCGCATCACTTCTCATATTGCATTGCCAGGTAGATATATAGTCTATATGCCTACGGTTCATCATATTGGTGTATCCCGAAAAATTTCTTCTGATGCAGAGCGTCTAAGATTAAAGAAAATAATGCTTTCTTTAAGAGATAAAGAACGCCCTCAAGGTGGTTTTATTTTACGTACTGCTTGTGAAGGCCATACAGAACAAGAACTCTATGATGATATGATGTATTTAGTACGTACATGGCAAGACATTAAGAGAAAAGCCGAAAAATTAAAGGCTCCAGCCTTAATTGCCGGTGAATTAGACTTAGTACAACGTACCTTAAGAGATCAACTTTCTGATGATATTGTTTCTATCAGAATAGATAATGAAGAAGAGTATACTAAAGTAGTAGATTTTATTAGTCGATTTCAACCTAAATTAGTTAAAAAAGTGAAGCTTTATACTTGGAAAAAACCTATTTTTGAGGAATATGGCGTTCAAGAAGAACTAGATAAAGCTATAAAACCTAGAGTATGGCTTCCTTCAGGTGGTTATATTGTAATTAATCAAACAGAAGCACTTGTGGCAATTGATGTTAATACGGGTAAATATGTAGGTAAATCCAATCGTTTAGAAGATACAATCACCAAAATAAATATAGAAGCAGTAAAAGAAATAGTTCGTCAAATACGCCTTCGTGATTTAGGTGGAATTATTGTACTAGATTTAATTGATATGGAAGAACGCAAAAACCGCTTTAAGGTGATGCAAGCTCTAGAACAAGAACTAAAAGCAGATAGATCCCCTTCAAAAGTATTGCAGTTTAATGATTTTGGATTGGTTGCAATAACTCGTAAGCGCGTTAGACAAAGTTTAGAGCGAACTTTATGTTGTCCATGTCCTTACTGTGAAGGTAGTGGATTGATTAAATCACCTCAAACTGTTTGTTATGAAATTCTAGCAGAAGCACGAAGGTTTGTTTCTGATACAGAAAACCTTCAAGCTAGTTCGGAAGTAACTTTGCGAGTACATCCAGAAGTTGCCAATGCTTTAAGGAGTACAGAAAAGAAAGTTCTTGCTGAAATAGAAGCTTATTTAGGCTGTAATGTAGTTTTACGAGGAGATAACTCTGTACATCAAGAAAGATATGATTTTGCTATTCGCTAAATATTTTTAAACAGTTCTTTAAGATAAGGGATAAAGATTATAAGTCTTTATCCCTTTATCATTTTAGCGCAATAGTAGAACATCAGTTCCAACAGTAATCATTAATATAATGCTTAGAGTTGCATTAGTAGTAAAAAAAGCTGCATCTAGTTTTGATAAGTCATCAGCTTTTACTAAGCTATGTTGTCTAATTAATAAAATGGTAGATAGTATTACTCCAACACCTCCTAACCATTTTAAGTTAGCAATAAAGAAAAAGATTACTAATAAGACAAACACTACAAAATGAAAAAACCTAGCAAGCCATAATGCCTTTACAATACCAAATCTTTGAGGAATGGAATAAAGACCTACTTGTTTATCAAACTCATAATCTTGACAAGCATAAACAATATCAAAGCCAGCAGTCCAAAGCATAACAGTTGCTGAAAGTATTAATGGAATTGGATGAAATTCTCCTGCAATTGCTAACCAAGCTCCTGTAGGAGCAATTGACAAACACCATCCTAAAACTAAATGAGACAAGGATGTAAATCTTTTTGTATAGGAATAAATTAGGACTGAGCCTAAAGCAATAGGGGAAAGCATTAAGGTAAGTTGATTTAGTTGTGCTGAAGCAAATATAAACAATAGACTAGATATAATTGTAAAAAGCAAAACAAATTTACTAGATAATAGCCCTGCTGGAATAGCACGGTTTTGTGTACGAGGGTTAGCAGCATCGAATTTTTGGTCTACTAGGCGATTAAAAGCCATTGCTGCTGATCTAGCTGTCACCATACATAAACTAATCCAAAAAAGCTTTTCTAAGGTTGGAATACCCCCTGCGGCAAGCACTGCACCTAAGATTGCAAAAGGCAATGCAAAAAGAGTATGCTCGATTTTTATCATTTCTAGAGTAACTTTTAGATCTTTGAACATAAGTTTTTAGCTTTATATATTTTGTAAATTAAAAAAATAATTTAACTATTTTACGAGGACAGGATATGGAATACAAAGAATTACACCGATGGGATGTCTCGGCTAGCGAAGCTATTCAGATACAAAATAGCTTACGTAGTGAAGTAAGGATGGAAAAACTTACTAAAGAGATTAAGTATATTGCAGGAGCAGACATTTCATTTGAAAAATTTTCTAATGTTGTTTATGCAGGGTTTGTAGTAATTAAAGTAAAGACTCTTAAAGTCGTGGCATCATCAAGCGTTATAACAGAAGCTAAATTCCCTTATATACCAGGGCTATTTTCTTTTCGGGAACTACCTCCGCTTTTAGAAGCTTGGAAAAAATTAGAGGTAGAACCGGATGTAGTAGTATTAGATGGTCAAGGAATTGCTCACCCTAGACGATTTGGTATTGCTTCACATATGGGATTATTAATTGATCGTCCTACAATTGGTTGTGCTAAAAGCATTTTAGTTGGCAAATACCATGACTTAGCACCTACAGCAGGAAGTAGCGCTCCCTTAAAAGATAAAGGCGAGCAAATTGGTGTAGCACTTCGCACTAAAAACAAAGTAAACCCAGTTTTTGTTTCTGTTGGGCATCTAATTGACCTTGAAGACGCTGTAAAAGTTATAATGAGTACAGTTTCAAATTATCGTATTCCAGCACCAACAAGAGAAGCACATTTACTAGTTAATTGGCTTCGTACTCAATCAGGTGCAGGAAAAGTTGTTGATGATGAAGAGGAATAAAAATACAGCAAATAAAAATAGCCCAGCTTTCACTGGGCTATTTTTGTTAAATACTAAAACTATTGGTTACTTATTCTTGCTAGCTTCAACAACTGTAAAATTACCTTTTGGCTCAATTACTTGTCCAGAAACCTCATCTTTAATCCATGCTTTTACTTCATATGTGCCTGGAGTTAAATCATTTATTGGTAACATACGGCCTAAAGTAATTTGTTGTCCATTACCATCTAAATCTACAGTTTTTGCATTACCATCTTCTTTGATACGCTTAACTTCTTTTCCATCTTTGGAAATAATATATTCAGCAGCAATCTTGGGTCTTAACTCAGCTTGGTCAATTTGAACATTGTAAGCTTGTACATAAATACCAACAGGTTGTCCAACTGTAAATTGCTGTGAAACATTAGGACGAATTTTATTTGCACCAAATATAAATGGGCCAGCAGCAACTTTGCCATTAAGTGATTCCACCATATCGGCAACAATCAAAGTACTGGATTGCAGTTTTTCAGAACTATATTTTGGAACTTCAAAACCTTCATGAATAATGCCTGTATGACCGCTAACTATATCTTTAACAACAATATCAACTTTATAACGGCCCGGCTCAAGAATGATATTTTTTTGGTAAACAGAACTGCGTTTAAGTTCTACTGAAAGGTCGGTTTCTCGGCAGCGAGATTCTATAATATCTTCAAAAAGACCTGCTTTACGTCCAGAAAGAGCCGTAATACGAGCATGAATATTTAGAGTTGCTTGAGAAACACCTCCAATATTTTTATAAGAGAGATCGGAGTTATCTAATTTTACAGTAAATGAACTTACTACAGAACTTTCATTAACTTTCAAGAAATGTACTCGCATATCAAAAGGTAGTACATCAAATTCAATAATAGGGTCATTTGTTCTAGCTTGAAGATCCTTAAATTTAACAGCAGGAGCCTTGCCTAAGTTGGCAATTAAAGCTAATCTTTCAAATGGGTTATCTTGAACACGTCGGCCATAAGGGAGACGATCACGATTACCAGGATTAAAAGTAGCCCGATCTTGCTTTCTGGAAAGCCCTACTTCTTCAAAGAAGTTTAGACCAGCATTAGGAACATATAACAAAGCGTCTTTTTCATCTGGATTTCGAGCAATACGATATTCCCCTGTACCACTTGGATCAACAAATTCTATCTCAACACCGTTGCCAACACCCTCTAAATATCTATAAAACCAAATTTCAAAAGGATAAGTAGAAGTTTGTCCACCACCTTCATAAAATGGACGTTGATAAGGGCCACCTGCTGGGTGGGATTCTACTTCATCTGGCGGGCCAAAAGTAATATAGATACGACCTCGATCGGTTTTCCAACCAGGTATACCAGAAGCATATTTTTCATTAGCATATGCAATACGTCGATAATATTCTTCTCTGTATTCATTTTCTGGTGTGTCTGGATCTGGATCTCTGCGAAGCCAGAATTGCTCAATAAATTGTTCTCGTTCTTCGTCGGTTTGCAATTTCTTAAACGCGGCTCTTTCATCAGGAGTAATAATATAAACTACATCATTATCTAGCCAACGCTTATAAACATTACTAGCGTCTTCTTGCTTACGCTTTTTCTTTTTACGAGGCATATTATCCTCATCTCCTGCGTAAGCTGTAGGAATGGAAGGAGTTAAAAACATTACTACTAATATTAGTGCAAATAAGGATTTAATTAGGGAGTTCCCTTTAAACATCATATAAAATAATAACCTCCTATTTCGGAAGCAACTTGTATGCTATTTTGACAGTATAGACACAAGTTTAGCTAAATTTTCTTAGATAAACAAGGCTCTCTATCCTAAAAGATACTACTAAATTTATTTAATTTATGTTGCTTCCTCTGCTGTTGGGCGTTTTCTACCACATGCCCAAGCTATTCCAATGCTTAGAATATATAAACCTATCATTGGCAGTGCAAAAACCATCATATTTGGAATATCTGTTGTAGGTGAAAGTAGTGCTGCAATAATAAAAATAACTAAAATTGCGTGTCGCCAAAAATGAATCATAAAATGATGAGTAATTAAGCCTAAACGAGATAAAAAGTAAACTATTGTAGGAATTTGGAAAACTAAGCCTAATCCTAAAATAATAGTAATAATTAAGTCAAAATACTCATTAACTTCAATCATTGGTCGAAAGTTTTCTGAAACACTTAATAAAAACTCTACTGCCCTAGGGAAAGCTATATAATAGGCAAAAGAAGCACCTAAAAAGAAAAAGAAAGAAGCCATAATTACAAAAGGCCAAACCCATTTTCTTTCATGTTCATAAAGACCAGGAGCAATAAAAGACCAAAGTTGCCAAAGTAAAGCAGGGATACTTAATGCAATTGCTCCATAAAAAGCTACTTTGATATATAGGTTAAAGCCACCTTGTAGGGTATGAACAACAATTGCGTCATTGGATGCGCTATAGTTTCCTATAGAATCAGCACGAAGTTGAAAACCTTGATCAATAAATTTATTACCTAATACAACTTTATTAGCAGTAACTACAAAGCGTTGACCTTTTTCACTAGTTTTAAGTTTAGAAAGTATAGAAGTACCAGCAGGAATAATTACACCATCTAAATTAGCTTCCTGACTAAATACATAATCAAAAGTATCATCATCAGAAAGTTTTTCTATTGGACTAATTTGTATAAGACCTTTTTCTAGCTGAACCCTTTCGGCTTTATCTAGGGCATTTCTGACAGGAGCATCTAAAAAACTATAGATTTTGTCAGAAAAAATAAAGCAGACAATAAAACATATAGCTATAGCTATGGCTGCTCTAGTTAACCTAGTACGTAGTTCATCTAAGTGATCTAGGAAGGACATTGCACCTTCATTAGAATCATCATATTCTTCATCAACCTGGTTATTACTCATTGTAAAAGTGTGCCTCTTAATTTTTACTTTTAATTATTTAGTTAGACTAATGGATTGCTGGTTTTCTTCTACCTGAGATGGAGGATCAACTGTTGCAACAGGTGCTAAATTATTAGCAATTGTGCTAATGGGCTTAGTCCTTTCTACTACACCAATAGGAGGAGTAAAAATTTCTGGATTAATTTCATTGTTAGAAATATTTGATGTTTCAATACTAGTCATATTACTAGATTCTGTTTGAGTAGAGCTTTCCAAAACATTAGTAGTTTGTAGAGTATTTTCTATTGGTTCATTATTAGAACTAGAAGAGGAGCTTTTAGTTAGCATATTCATTGGGTTTAGGTCATCTTTAAGTTTTTTGATGGGGTTTAGATCATCTTTAAGCTTTCTTAAATCTTGCAAACCTCCATCTTTTTCTACTTCATTTTCCCATGCATTCTTAAATTGGTCTGAAGCCTGCCTTAGTTGTGCCATAACACGTCCAAGTTTTTTTCCCATTTCTGGTAGTCTACGAGGCCCAAAAACTATCAAGGCTATAACTGCGATAAAGAACATTTCTGTCCAACCCAAATTACCCATATACTTTTGCTCTTTCTTTGAGGTTTTCTAACCTAATAAATAAAAATAATTAAAATATTGACTGTTCTTACTTATATTTACGCTTTGTTTTTAATAGTGGATTTTTCACTTGGCTTTAATATTAGTTAGCTAACAAAGCTTAGTCAAGCAAAGCAAATTCTTGTAAGAATTAAAGTTTTGTATTTTTGCTAAATCTAAAGATAGCAAACACTAGCATCAAGTAATTAGATTAAAATAATATTATTTCTAGCTAAGCTTGACACTGATAAGTTCCTTTCCTAATATCCTTTAGCAATAAGTCCCTTTTATGGAATAGAATCTAATTATAGGTATTTATAATAGTGGAAAAATTACGAATAGTTTTAGCTGCATCAGAAGTTGTTCCTTTTGCAAAAACTGGTGGATTGGCAGATGTTGTTGGTGCTTTACCTAAAGCTTTAGCTAGGTTAGGTTGTGATGTATCTATTATAATGCCTAGGTACTCAACAATAAAAAGCGGTCAGCTATTAATTAAAGATTTAGCCGTCCCATTTGCTTATCAAACAAAAAACTGCTCTATTTGGTATGAAGAAAAAGATGGAGTGCCAATTTATTTTGTAGATATTCCAGAATATTTTTGGCGTGACAGTCTTTATGGTCATAGAGATGATGCAGAGCGTTTTGCCTATTTTAGCCGGGCAGTTTTAGAATTTTATCGCCAAACAAACAAAACTGTAGATGTATTTCATTGTAATGACTGGATGACAGGGCTTATACCTGTTTACTTACGTACTAACTATGCTAGCAATCCTTTTTTTGCCAAAACAGCCACAATTTTAACTATTCATAACTTAGCTTTCCAAGGAATGTTTGGATTAGATGCTATCTCTTATTTTGGCTTAGATAGTAATCTTGCTTATGGGCAAAAAGGCTTAGAGTTTAGCAATGTTGGAAGCGCGTTAAAGGGCGGAATTCTTTATGCTGATGCAATTACTACAGTTAGTAACCGCTATGCGCAAGAAATACAAACCCCTCAGCATGGTTTTAAGATGGATGGGTTACTTAAGTCAAGACGTTATTCTTTAATTGGGATTCTTAATGGTGTTGATATGGATGATTGGAATCCAGCAACAGATATTCATTTACCAGCAAATTATTCAGTTAATGATTTAAGTGGCAAGAAAATTTGTAAACGAGAATTATTAAAAACCTTTGGACTACCACTAGATTTAGATCGTCCATTGATTGGAATAATTTCCAGAATGACAGATCAAAAAGGATTTGATCTAATCATAAAAATTATGAATCGTATCCTGGAAACTTCTGCTAACTTTGTTTTGTTAGGTTCAGGTTCAGATTATTATGAAAGGTATTTTCAAGCGGTACGTGATAGCCGTCCTGATCGAGTTGGTGTATACTTTGGCTTCAATAATCCGCTGGCACATAGAATTGAAGCAGGAAGTGACATTTTTTTAATGCCTTCTTATTATGAGCCTTGTGGGTTAAACCAAATGTATAGTTTACTTTATGGAACAGTTCCTATTGTTCATGCTACTGGTGGACTTGATGACACAGTAGAGAATTTTGATCGAGTCAAACTAGAAGGAAACGGTTTTAAGTTTTACTCCTATAATACAGAAAAATTATTAGAACGTGTTTATGAAGCATTAATTGCTTATAATGAAACAGAACTTTGGCAGCGAATAATGATTAATGGTATGACAGAAGATTTTTCTTGGTCAAAATCTGCCAGAAAATATTTAGATGTTTACCGTACTGTAAAACAAAGATTAGTAAATAACTAAAATTAGGCTATTAAATTAAAAGATTTTAACACTTAAAACAAAACTAAACTTTTAGAAAGGTAGGTTATATTCTAATGGCGGGTAATGTATTAGAGATTACTGATAACAATTTTGGATCTGAGGTGGTGGACTCATCTGTTCCTGTACTATTAGATTTTTGGGCTGCTTGGTGCGCACCTTGCCGGATGCTTGCACCCACTGTAGAAGCAATTGCAAAAGACTATGAAGGAAAAGCAAAGGTGGGAAAACTCAATGTTGATGAAAACAATGAGATTTCTGCTAAATATGGAATTAAAGGTATTCCTACGCTTATTCTTTTCAAAAATGGTGTTGAGCAAGAGCGCGTAGTTGGAGCTACTACTAAAGATAATATTGCTCGTATGTTAGATAAACATTTATAAAATTGTTTGTTTAACCAAAAACATTAAAGCACATAGAAAAAATAGCTAAAACACGGTTTTAGTTTCTATGTGCTTTTCTAATTTTTAAGGATCTTTTTATGAGAAATATTGTAATAATTGGCACACAATGGGGTGATGAAGGTAAAGGAAAAATTGTTGATTTACTTACCCCTCATTTTGATATCGTCACTCGTTATCAAGGTGGTCATAATGCAGGCCATACGGTTGTAGTTGGTGATCGTAAATTTATCTTGCGACTTCTTCCATCAGGTATCTTACATCCAGAAACTACTTGTATTATTGGTAATGGCGTAGTTATAGATCCACAAGCACTAAAAACAGAAGTAGAAGAACTAGAAACAGTCGGAATTAATGTTTCAGGTCGGTTATGGATTAGCAACCGCGCTCATTTAATTATGCCTTATCATCGTGCTATTGATATTGCCAGAGAAGATGCTTTAGGTAATGAAAAGGTAGGAACTACTAGACGTGGTATTGGCCCAACCTATGAAGATAAAATTAGTCGTCGGGGCTTGCGAGTAGGTGATTTACAAGATAATCAATCTTTTCGTCAAAAAGTGCTAGCTAACTTAAATTTTGCTCAAGAACACTTAAAAGCTAGCGGCCATAACTTAGCTTATGACCAAGAAATGTATGAAAGTTATTTTCAAACTGCTGAAAGCTTAATCCCTTACATTAAAGATACTACGTATTTTCTTAATAGTATGGTTAAAGCAGGGAAAAACATTTTGCTAGAAGGCGCACAAGCAACAATGCTAGATATTGATCATGGAACATACCCTTATGTAACCTCTTCTAGCGCGACGGCTGGAGGAGCTAGCGTTGGCACTGGACTTGGCCCAGGGAAAATTAGTGGCGTACTTGGAATTACTAAAGCATATACTACTAGGGTAGGAAGTGGCCCATTTCCTACAGAGCTAAATGATGAAATTGGGGAGCATTTAAGAAAACGTGGAAGTGAATTTGGTGCTGTAACAGGTCGCTCACGTCGCACAGGTTGGTTTGATGCTTTAATAGTTCGCTATAGTGTTTTAGTAAGTGGAATAGATACAATAGCTTTAACCAAATTAGATGTTTTAGATGAAATGCCAGAAATAAAAGTATGCACAGGTTATCGCTACAAAGGCGGAGAAATAAAGGAAATTCCTGCTCTAGCTAGTGCTTTAGAACAAGTTGAACCTATTTACAAAACTGTTAAAGGTTGGCAACAAAACACTGCTCAAATAAAAAATTATCAAGAACTACCACAACTTGCACAAGATTATGTAAAAGTGCTTGAAGATCTAGTAGAATGCCCTATAGGAATGATTTCAACTGGGCCTGAACGAGACGAAACTATTTTCTTACCTAATCAATTAATGCAGGGTTGGTTAATGAAATAAATAAAATTAACAAGCTAAATAATTGCCAAGTAATATTGCTCAATAGAAATAAACTTCCTAATATTTTTAATGTTGGTTGGCAAAGATTTTTTTAGGACTTAACTAATCAAAATGAACCATGATCTTACAGTTATTGGAGGCGGTTTAGCTGGAAGTGAGGCGGCCTGGCAAGCAGCGCGTTTTGGCCTTAAAGTTAAGCTTTATGAAATGCGCCCAGAAATGCCAACCCCAGCCCATAAAACCGACAAGTTAGCTGAAATTGTTTGTAGCAATTCGCTAAAATCTGATGAAGTTGGAACGGCTCCCTATCTTCTAAAAGAAGAATTAAGACGTGCTGGCTCTCTTCTTTTACAAGTAGCAAATAGATGTCGAGTGCCAGCAGGCGCAGCACTTGCAGTTGATAGAGAAATATTTTCTAGTGAAGTTACTAGGGAAATAGAAGCTAATCCAAATATAGATTTAATACGTTCGGAAATGCCTGTTATAGCTGATCAAGGGCAAGTTATAATTGCTAGCGGGCCGCTAACATCAAAAAGCCTATCTGAAGCAATATCTAAACTTACTGGCACAGAGCATCTTTATTTTTATGATGCTATTAGTCCAGTAGTTGACGCAGAAACTATAAATTATGATAAAGTTTTTCGTGCTGCTCGATATGATAAAGGCGATAAAGATTATATTAATTGCCCAATGACAGCCGAAGAGTATCAAGAGTTTTATCAAGCTTTAATTACAGCAGAATCAGTTGCAACTAAAGATTTTGAAAAAGCAATGTATTTTGAAGGTTGTTTGCCAATAGAGGAACTAGCTAGACGTGGACGCGATACACTACGTTTTGGCCCAATGAAGCCTGTTGGACTAATTGACCCTAAAACAGGTAGAATTGCTTATGCGGCTGTCCAACTACGTCAAGAAAACTTGATGGCAGATAGCTACAACTTAGTAGGTTTTCAAAACCATCTTAAGTTTGGTGAACAGAAAAAAGTTTTACAATTAATTCCTGGACTAGAACAAGCTGAATTTATTAAGTATGGACAAATTCACCGAAATACTTATATAAATGCTCCAGATTTACTTAATGAATTTTTACAGGTAAAAAAAGATCCTAGAATTTATTTTGCTGGTCAAATTTCTGGGGTAGAAGGCTATGTTGAATCAATTGCTACTGGACTAGTTGCAGGAATTACTGCTGCAAAAGTAGCAAAAAATCTTAATCCTATTGCTGTTCCTCGTCTTAGTGCTATAGGTAGTTTGCTAAATTATGTTGCTAATTGTGAAGTAAGACCCTATCAACCAGCAAATATAACTTTTGCCTTGTTACCAGCTTTAGACAGTGAACTAAGACGTAAAATTAAGCAAAAGGCAGAGCGTAAACATTTACAAGTCAAAATGGCTTTAACTGCCTTTGATGATTGGTTAAAACAAGTTTTTCCTGCTTAAGAGTAAAATTAGGATGATGTTAAAAAGACTAATACTACTGCTTGTTATTTTTGGATGTTTTTCTGGGCTAGCTAGCTTGGCTCAGAATGTCAAACCTTTTACTCAAGATGATAAAGAAGAGAAAAAAGCTGTTAAACCTCAAGATGATAGCGTTGTAAAAGTAAAAACCGAACTTGTAACAGTGTTAGTTTCTGTAACAGATCAAAAAGGAAATCTGGTTAATAATCTAGCAAAAGATGATTTTGAACTTTTAGAAAACACCATCCCCCAAGAAATATTTACCGTAGCTAGAGAAAATACTGCACCATTAAGATTAATAGTTCTCTTTGATACAAGTGTAAGTGTTAAGCCAAAAATAAAATTTCAACAACAAGCTGCTACAAAATTCTTTAAGTCTGTTCTTCGCCCTGTAGATCGTGCCGCGCTACTTAGCTTTAATCATGATGTAAGAATTGAACAAGATTTTACTTCTGATGTAGAAGCTTTGCTAAAAGCTTCTCGTTCACTTAAAGCAAAAGGTGGAACAGCACTTTATGATGCTATTTATCTAGCAGCACAACAGCTTGAAAAAGTTTCTGGCCGACGAGTTATTGTAGTTATTTCAGATGGTTCTAATGTAATTAGTAAAACCACGCTAGAAACAGCACTAAGATTAACTGAGCGTGCCGATGCTGTAATTTATGGAATTTATACAGCTACTAAGCTAGATGAAGAAGGCGCAACATTAGGCGATAAAGAGCTAGAAAAAATTTGTGAACGTACAGGTGGAGAGGTATTTTTCCCTAAGGATATTAATGATCTAGATGATAGTTTTGCTAGACTAGCTGCTGTTGTGCGTGCGCAATATGTTTTAACTTTTTACCCTGCTAATGAACAAAACAATGAGCAAACGACTGTAAATTATCGAGCCTTAAAGGTTAATGTAAAAAATCCTGACTTGAAAGTTAGAGCTAGAAAAGGCTACTATGCTAGCAAAGACTAGCAATTAAAATTCCCAAAACTTAGGAATAACTTCTTTATGCAATCATACATGGACAAATTTATTGATCATTTAATGTACGAACGTAACGTATCTGAACACACTTTACGTAATTATAGAATAGATTTAGAAAGTTTTGCTGATTATTTAGCTCCACAAGATAATATGGGCAATCGAGCAGAAATAGATGTCAATAAAATAGATGTAATTACGGTACGAGGCTATATTTCCTCACTTTATCAAGGAAAAAAGAAAAAGTCTTCTGTTGCCAGACGTTTAGCTGCACTTAGATCGTTTTTTAAGTATCTTTGTCAAGAAAAAGTAATTCAAGAAAATCCTGCAAAATTAGTTGCATCTCCAAAATTAGAAAAGAAAATTCCTAATAGTTTAACTGTAGAAGAAGTTATTAAGTTCTTAGAGGTTCCAGAACGTGATAGTGTTTTAGGTAAACGAGATCGAGCTATTTTAGAACTGCTTTATGGCTCAGGTCTTAGAGTCTCTGAACTAGTAAACTTAAACTTAAATGATTTGGATTTTAATAACTTAGCCTTAAGAATTAAAACTAAAGGTAAAAAAGAAAGAGTAGTTCCTTTTAGTCCGCATGCCAAAGTCGCTATAGAAACTTACCTAGGCGTTCGAGGTCAGCTTTTAGCTGAAGCAAACGAAGATATTCGTGAGTCAATGGTACTTTTTCTTAATTATCAAGGGACACGTATCACTACTAGATCTGTAGGTAGAATGGTTGATAAATATATTGAACAATGTTCCGACATGCATCATATTAGCCCACAAGCCCTACGTCATTCCTTTGCGACACATTTACTTAGTGCTGGAGCAGACCTAAGATCTTTACAAGAACTTTTAGGACATGCTCGTTTAACTACTACTCAGCAATATGCTCAACTAGTTGCAAAAGCAGGAGATCAAGGAAAATAGAAGCGAGAAATATGACTAGTTCTTTAATCTCAACAGATGTTGATCTTAATAAAAAAGCTGTTGTTTTGTTAAGTGGTGGATTGGATTCTACAACAGTTTTAGCAATTGCTAGGGCTGCAAAATATAAAATTTATGCTCTTTCCTTTTGTTATGGTCAGCGTCATGATATTGAGCTAGAAAAAGCTAAAGAAATTGCTAAACATTTTGCTGTAGCTGAACACGCCATAATTAACATAGATCTGCGTCGTATAGGTGGATCAGCCCTAACAGCAGAAATTGCTGTTCCTAAAGAGCGATCTTTAACAGAGATGGAAAAAACTATCCCTGTAACTTATGTTCCTGCTAGAAATACAATTTTTCTTTCTTTTGCCTTAGCCTGGGCCGAAGTATTAAACGCCTCTGATATTTTTATTGGAGTAAATGCTTTAGATTATTCAGGTTATCCTGATTGTCGCCCAGAATATATTGCTGCCTTTGAAAAACTTGCAAACCTGGCTACAGGTGCTGGAGTAGAAAACCGTTTATCTTTCCATATTCACACACCATTAATTAATCTATCCAAAGCAGAAATTATTAAGCAAGGTCTAGAGTTAGGTGTAGATTATTCATTAACACATAGTTGTTATGACCCTAATGAGATGGGGTTAGCTTGTGGTTGCTGTGATAGTTGCCAACTGCGCTTAAAAGGCTTTCAAGAAGCTAAAGCAACAGATCCTATTAAATACCAATAATACCAATAATTTATCTTTAGTTGTTCATAATGTTAGGAAATAGAGAAAATTTTTGGTAATCTCTTGTTTCTACTACAACTTCCTAAAATGGCATTACCCTAAATATTTAATTAGATAAGTGCGGAGGTCATCATGTTATGACAGAATTCTCATTTAAACATAAACTACGCTATTGGTTTGATAATACTATGTCTAAAGGCACAGTTGCACTAATTGGGTGGCTAGGCATTATATCTGCCATAATGATACTAATTATTTCCTACTCCAACAACAATGGATGGTACAGAATTCACCTTCACAGAATTACTATGGATGGGTTTGATGCGGTCAATGGATGCTGGAACTATAGGCGGTGATGATGGAAACTGGATGTTTCTTAGTGCAATGCTTGCTACAACATTTGGGGGAATTTTTATCTTTAGTACCTTAATAGGTTTACTTACAGCAGGAATTGAAAGCCAAATAGAAAAATTACAAAAAGGACGTACCCTAGTAGTTGAAAATAATCACACTGTAATTTTAGGTTGGTCTGCACATGTTTTTACAATTATAAGTGAGTTAATTGTAGCAAGTACTAATCAAAAATACTCCTGTGTTGTAATTCTAGCTGATAAAGATAAAATGGAAATGATAGATGAAATTCGTAATAAAATTGGAAAGAATACAGGAAAATTACGCATTGTTTGTCGAACTGGAAACCCAATGGATATACTTGACCTAGAATTAGTTAATTTACCAGGGTCAAAATCAATTATTGTTCTAGGTGCTGAAGGCGATGAGCAAGATGCACAAGTAATTAAAACTTTATTGGCAATTACTAATAATCCTAACCGACGTAAAACCCCTTATCATATTGTAGTGGAATTACATAATCCTAGAAATAACGATATTATTGGTATTATAGGAGCTAATGAAATTGAAGTTGTGCAAAGTGAAGATATTATTGCTCGTATAACGGCTCAAACTTGTCGTCAATCAGGGCTTTCTGTAGTTTATACAGATTTGCTTGATTTTGGTGGGGATGAAATTTATTTCCAACAAGAACCAAAATTAGTAGGCAAAACCTTTAGTGATAGCTTGTTGCTTTACAACAAAGCAGCAATTATTGGTTTGCAATATAAAGATAATAGTGTTGCACTTAATCCACCTCACAACACAGTTATTAAAGATGGTGACAAAGTAATAGCTATTGCAGAGGATGACGATAAAGTAATTTTCTCAGGATTAAGTATTAAAATTGCAGAAGATGTAATTGTGAAAGGCAAGAAAAAAGAAATAAACCCAGAAAGAACAATTATCTTAGGTTGGAATAAACGAGCCTCAAAAATAATTAATGAATTGGATAATTATGTTGCACAAGGGTCATCTTTACTTGTTGTTGCTGAAATAGCCGAAGCAGAAGAAGAAATTAATCAAGATTGCTCTGAATTAAAAAATCAAACTGTTAGTTTTCGTCTTGGTGACACTACAGACCGGTTTTTACTTGATGAACTTCAGATGCAAAGCTTTAATCAAATTATTGTTCTTTGTTATTCTGAATATAAGGATGCTCAAAAAGCAGATGCTTGTACTTTAATGACATTACTTCATCTACGCGATATAGAATCAAAAAGCAAATCTAATTTTGCCATAGTAAGCGAAATGATGGATGTTAATAATCGAGAGCTAGCCAAAGCTACTAATGCTGATGATTTTATTGTTAGCGATCGTCTTATCAGCTTACTATTAACTCAAATTTCAGAAAATAAATACCTTAACCCAATTTTTGCTGATATTTTTGATCAAGATGGTTCAGAAATTAGCATGAAACTTGCAAATGAATATGTTCTAGCAGGTAAGAAGATAGATTTTTACACTGTAGTTGAATCTGCTCGTCGTCGAGGTCATATTGCAATTGGTTATCGTATAGCTGCTGAAAGCCAAAATGCTGATAAAGCTTATGGTGTTAGACTTAATCCAGATAAGTCAGAACTTGTTACATTTACAGAAGAAGATTCTATTATAGTTATTGCTGAAGACTAGAAATTACAAGTCATAAACCAACTAGGAGTAAGATTAATGCGTTATGCTTAATCTTACTCCTAGTTAGTTATTTATTGCGGTTGACGTTGGGAAACTAGGCGTTTTGCCATATTACGAAGCACGTCAGGGACACCTTTATCTTTAGTTAAAGATTTTAAGTCTTTTAATTGCAATCTATTAACAAAAGACATAGAGAAATTAATTGGTGTACGTGGATTAAGTGCTAAATTATGAATAATAAGGTAGTTACTAACCCAATTACGATTCATACAAATTATTCTTAATACTTCTTCACTAATACCTTTGATTTTAGCAAATTTTTCTACTTCTCCTTCTGTAATCTTAGGATTTTTAACTACTGCTGAAGAAACCATTTTATTAGAATCACGAATTAACAATGCTCTAACATCCCGTCCACCCTTAAGACCTAAAAAGATCTTTTCTTTTGCTGAAGCTTTTGCAACTATTTGATAAATAGATAGTTGTTCGTCTGATAACTCTTCACCATCTTCTTTAACTTCAAAAAGCAGTCTACGTAGTTCTGCTTCAGGGTCAAAATTAAGTCCTGGGTCAGTATCTTCGGCCTTAATTCCAACCTCTTTTTCAAAACTTGCTACTACAGATTGAAACTCATCTTCGGAAACATCTACACCTAGTGCTTGAGCTAAACGGGCGCGAGCTTTTTGTTCTTCTGCAACACGAGCAGCACCTAGCTCTTTTTCAAAGAATTCTGTTTTGATTTCACGTGCGCGACGTTCTGCTTCTGGGCTACGATGTGGGTTAGCTAAAATTGCATCAATGATAGCAGGATATTGAATAAGACGTTGTTGGTTAATGGTAATGGCTTCTAGCAAAGAGGCATTATTACTACGAGATGCAATCATTGCAATTGCTTCATCAGCCGTATTTTTATTTAAGATTATAGCTTCTATTATGTTATTGGTAGCTTTGGGCCAACCTGCTAAAAAATTAAGTACTTCTACAGGTGAATTAGAGTTTTGAGCAATTGGTAATAATGCTGCTGGATCAAAATTATTTAATGTGGCTTGTGCGGCTGTGCGAATGTCTTCTTCTGGGTCTTGACCAAGCAAAATCAAAGCCTGCAACATATCTTCTTGTGATAGAGGAAGCATTCCCCGTGCTGCTGCTAGGCGGGCCGGTTTTGGGGCATTGCCTGATTTGATTGCATTAAGTATTGGATTAGACATAGTTTTGTTATTGTCCTCAAATAAACAAATATAAGTTAGTAGAATAAGTTAGTAGAATAAGTTAGCCACAGAAAAACAGCTTTTCCTGTGGCTAACTTTATAGAACTTTAGGTTTATAAATTAAGCTGCTCCACAACATTTTTTGTGTTTTTTACCTGAGCCACAAGGACAAAGCTCATTTCGTCCAACTTTATCTGAATTTACTACAGTTTGCTGTTTGTCTTCTTCTGGATCAACCTCTCCTGTTACAGAAGGTGCTGCTGCTTTGGTAAAAGTGATATTCATACGTTGGGATTTACGCCCAATTGAAGGCAATGTAAATGATTGAGATGCAACAGGTGTTTTAGGTGTAACAGCTTGAACAGCTTCTTCAACAGCTTTAGGTTCTTCACGTACAAATTTTAGATGGAATAAAATTTTAATAGTTTCTTCATCTATTCGTTCAATTAAACTATCAAAAAGTTGTTTGGTGATTTTCTTATACTCTACTAATGGATCTTTTTGACCATAACCTACAAGCCCAATACCTTGTTTTAAGTGATCAACATTAAGTAAATGATCTTTCCATTGTTGGTCAATAACTTCTAACATTATCATTCTTTCATAATGTTTTAAGAAGTCAGCAGTTGCCACTTCTTCTTTATCTTTATAGCTTTTATGGATTAACGGCCAAACAAGACTTTTAATTTCATGATTGGTAAGATCGTCTAGCTTTCTACTATCAACTTCATCAACTTCATAGTTATAGAGTTCTTTAAGTTTTAATTTTAACCCATCATAGTTCCAATCCTCTAAACCACCATCAGCAGGAATAAGCTCATCTACCATATCTTCAAAGAAATCTTCTGCAATATGGATAAATTCACGAGCATTTTGATTTACAAGTAGTTCTCGGCGCAAACTATAGATAGTTTCTCTTTGTTTATTCATAACATCATCATATTCAAGTAAGTGTTTACGAATAGAGAAGTTATGTCCTTCAACTGATTTTTGTGCTGCTTCTATACGTTTACTAACAATGCCGCTTTCAATCGCTACGCCTCGCTCCATACCTATTCTTAGCATAAAGTCTTTGATCTTATCTCCGCCAAAGATACGCATTAAGTCATCTTCTAAAGAAAGATAAAATCTAGAAGAACCTGGATCGCCTTGACGACCTGAACGGCCACGTAATTGATTATCAATACGACGGGATTCATGGCGTTCTGTACCAAGAATATGTAATCCACCTAAAGCAATTACTTCATCATGTTCTTTATCAGTAATTTCTTTTGCTTTCTTAAACTCTTCTTCAAATTGTTCTGGAGTAGCAAGAGCAGGGTTGATTTCACGTTTTTTCAACATCTCTTTTGCTAGTGCTTCAGGATTACCACCTAATAAAATATCTGTACCACGACCAGCCATATTTGTAGCAATCGTAACAGCACCTTTACGACCTGCTAGAGCAACAATGTCAGCTTCACGAGCAGCATTTTCTGGTTTAGCGTTCAAAACATTATGAGGAATATTAAGTTTTTTAAGTTGTTTAGCAAGGTTTTCAGAACTATTTACTGAAACTGTACCGACTAAGGCAGGCTGGCCTTTGTGGTGTATTTCTTTAATTTCTTCTACTACAGCTTCCCATTTTTCTTCTGCTGTACGGAAAACTACATCAGAGTAATCCTTGCGTACCATTGCCCGATGTGTTTGAATAACGATTACATCTAAATTATAAATTTTACCAAATTCTGCTGCTTCTGTTTCTGCTGTACCAGTCATTCCGGCCAGCTTTTTATACATACGGAAGTAGTTTTGTAGGGTAATAGTTGCTAGGGTTTGATTTTCACGCTCGATTTTTACGCCTTCTTTAGCTTCTACTGCTTGATGCAACCCATCTGACCAACGTCGTCCAGGCATTATCCGTCCAGTAAACTCATCAACAATAATTACTTGATCATCTTTAACTATATAGTGTTTATCACGAATAAATAAAGAGTGTGCTTTTAGGGATTGATTAAGACAATGTAGGATCTCAATATTAGAAGGGTCAAAAAGATTTTCACATTTTAAGAATTCTTCTGCTTTGTCTACACCAGTTTCTGTTAAAACAGCAGAATGAGCTTTTTCATCAATTTGATAGTCTTCATCTTTTTTTAATTTAGGGATAAGTTCGTTGGCAATTTTATATTTTTCTGTTGAGTCATCAGAAGCACCAGAAATAATTAAGGGTGTTCGGGCCTCGTCTATTAAGATTGAATCAACTTCGTCAACTATTGCAAAATTATGACCACGTTGCACACAAGTAGCTAGGTCAAATTTCATATTATCTCTTAAATAATCAAAGCCAAACTCATTGTTAGTTCCATAAGTAATGTCTGCTTTGTAGGCTTCTTGACGTTGGAAATCATCCAGATCATGTTGAATACAACCGACTTTTAGCCCTAAGAAACGATAAATTTTACCCATCCATTCCGAGTCCCGTTTGGCTAAATAATCGTTTACCGTAACGATATGAACCCCTTTTCCTTCTAAGGCATTAAGGTAGGTAGGTAATGTTGCTACTAAGGTTTTACCTTCGCCAGTTCTCATTTCTGAGATAGCACCGCTATGAAGGATCATTCCTCCAATTAATTGCACATCAAAATGACGCATTCCAGTAACGCGGCGGGAGGCTTCTCTTACTACAGCAAAAGCTTCTGGAAGAAGATTATCAAGGGTAGCACCTTGTTCAAGTTTTTCTTTAAACTCGGCAGTTTTGCCTTTTAATTGGTCATCTGAAAGGGGTTTAATTTTGTCTTCCAATGCGTTAATTGCTTCAACGATTGGTCTTAATTGTTTTACTCTGCGCTCATTAGCACTGCCAAAAATCTTGGTCAAAATCTTATTTAACATAATAATTAATATTTACCGTTTCCAAATTTTAATCTTACTAACCCAACGTCAAGTATCAAATATAAAGATAAACTTAAGGCAATGGATTGTTATCCAACAATTGTAAAAGAAGCTAAATCTTGCGTCAAGAAAGCCGTATGTTAAACAAGTTGTTATTAATCAAATAGTTGTTATTTGTTGCAAATGAGATGGTTAGATTTACGTTTTTTTCTGTATAAACTATAATGGCTAGAAAAATTTTTGAGGTCTTTTTATGAAATGCCCAATTTGTCACCAAGAAACTACCTGGGAAAATAATCCTACTCGCCCATTTTGTTCTGAACGCTGCCAATTAATGGATTTAGGTAAATGGGCCGATGGAGACTACCGTATTAGTGGTAATCCAATATCAGAGCTAGATAAAGATGCTGCTGATTCTTTAACAGAAACTTCCCAAAAGTCAAAATCAGATTTTATTAATTAAACAAAAAGTTGGTATTTATGACAGAACATAAAAATCTTAGTGATGTTACTAGTCCTGTGTGTCGTTTGCGTTTTCGTCGTCGAGCTAAAATTGTTGCCACAATTGGCCCTGCTTCCAGTTCATTGGAAGTAATGAGAGAATTAGTTAATGCTGGGCTAGATGTAGCGAGAATTAATATGTCTCATGGTAGTCATGAGGCTCATGCCCAAGTAATAGGCTATTTGCGGGCTTTAAGCGAAGAAGTTCACCGACCTATTGCAATTTTATTAGATCTATGTGGGCCAAAAATTCGCACAGGTAAACTTAAAGGTGGAAAAGCAGTAGAACTGCAAGCAGGAAGTTTATTAACCATTACTTCAGAAGAAATTGAAGGCGATGCTAAACGAGTTAGTGCTAGCTACCCTTATTTAACTCAAGATCTAAGAGTTGGCGATAAAATATTGATAGATGATGGTTTACTAGATTTTGTTGTGGAAAGTAAAACGGAAAAAGAAATAGTTTGCCGAATAATTCATGGCGGGATGTTAGGGCAAAATAAAGGGATCAATTTGCCAGGAATTCCGCTTTCTATTCCTTCAATTACAGAAAAAGATAAACGTGATTTAGCTTTTGGTATTCAACAAGGTGTAGATTATGTAGCACTTTCCTTTGTGCGTTCAGCAAAAGACTGTCAAGAGGCACAAAACTTGATTGAACAACTAGCTAAATCTACTGATAGTCATCAACCTCCGTTAATAGCTAAAATTGAAAAGCGAGAAGCACTAAAAGAACTAGATGATATTTTAAAAATTGCTGATGGAATTATGGTTGCACGGGGCGATTTAGGCGTTGAAACTTCAACAGAAAGTGTTCCTGTTTACCAAAAAGAAATGATTCGTAAGGCAAATCAAGTAGGTAAAATAGTAATTACTGCTACACAAATGTTGCAATCAATGGTAGATAATCCACGTCCTACACGTGCCGAGGCTTCAGACGTTGCTAATGCGGTGTTAGATGGAACAGATGCAGTAATGTTATCAGGTGAGACTGCTGCTGGTGCTTATCCTATAGATTCAATTAAGACAATGGATCGGATTGTTTGCTATACAGAAGAAGCTGTTTATAAACAAAAGATCTTGCAACAAAAAGATCGTCGAGTAAGAGAACTGTTAGCTTCAGGTGGTGGAACAGGTTCCTATGGTCGAGCATTAGCTGAAGCGGCTGCATTTGCTGCTGATGAGGTGGCTGCACCATTAATTGCTGTATTTACTGAAGGTGGTTTTATGGCTCAACATATTTCTGCCTTACGACCAAAACAAGACATAATAGCTTTTACTCATATATTAGAAACACACCGTCGTTTGGCTGCTGTTTGGGGCATAGAAAGCTTTTTGCTACAAACTAATGGTTCAACAGCCTTTTTAGAAATTGCTGATAAAATGTTGATAGAGTTAGGTTTAGCTGATGTTGATGACACCATAATTATTGTTGCTGGTACTATTGAAGGAATGCCACTTTCCAACATGGTTAAACTTCACAAGGTAGGCGAAACTAGTAAGTAATCATTGGATTTACTAAAAATTTAATTTCTAAGGATGTTAAAAGAAATGCGTAAAACGTTTTTTGGGGTGCTAATAGCACTCCTAATTTTTTGTTCACTTCCAATAAGACCAATAAGTGCTTATTCATCAGGAAATGAAACCGATGAAGGCTATCAAGCAATTAGTGTTAGATCGCTAAAAGCACACCTTAATTTTTTAGCTTCTGATATGTTAGAGGGTAGGGAAGCAGCAACCAAGGGCTATGATATTGCTGCTGGATATGCTGCTAGTTTGTTTCAACAATGGAACTTAACTCCAATAGTCCCAACAACAGCAGGTGAAAAAAGTTATTTACAAACATTTTCGCTACTAGAAATAATTAGTAAAAATAAAGAGACGCTACAACTCATTACAAAAGAAGGGGATAGCCAAACTACTAAAGAATTTACAAACCGAGTGCATTTTTTTACAAATCGTGCAAACACTACAGTTTCAATTAATGCTCCTGTTGTATTTGCTGGATATGGGTTGGTTGTACCAGAAATTAAATATGACGATTTTGCAGGTATTGATGTTAAAAATAAAATAGTTGTAGTTATGGGGCATGCACCGGGTGAAGGCGATGACAAATCTTACTTTTATAAACAAGAAAATCGCAACCGCTTTTTTAATGGTGCAGAAATTTTTGAAAAACAGAAAAATGCTCAAGAACGCGGTGCAGTGGCTATGTTGTTAGTTCGTGATCCATTAGGAAAACATGAATCAATGCTAATGAATTTTGCTACTAACATTTTTCAAAAGTTTAGAAATAATATTAATGCTCCTACACTAAGAAGACGGATGGTTTTGGCTGAAGATAACAACACAACAGACCGTATTCCAATTATTAATATTTCAAAAACTGTTAGTGATGAGCTTTTTAATAAGTCTGGAATCTCACTAACAGAACTTCAAACGGAAATAGACAAAAATCTAAAACCAAACTCAAGAGAATTAACAGGTAAACAACTTAAATTTGACTTAGAAGTTGAGCATAAATTACTTAATACTACTAATGTTGTAGGGATGTTAGAAGGTTCAGATCCTAACTTAAAGAATGAGTATGTAGTTTTAGGAGCGCATTTAGACCATGACGGCACTAGAGATGGTTATATTTGGAATGGTGCTGATGATGATGCTTCTGGAAGTTCTGCAATACTGGAGTTAGCTTTTGCTTTTAGTCGTGCAAAAGAACGTCCTAAACGCAGTATTATCTTTTGTTTATGGGGAGCAGAGGAAAAAGGTTTGCTTGGGTCTGAATATTTTACTGATCATTCACCTGTGCCACTGGAAAAAATCACTGCTATGGTGCAACTAGATATGATTGGCCGAGATGTTGAACCGCGACCACATCAGCTAACTAATGGACGGGAAAAACCTAAAGATCTTCGTCGCTATATTTACACAGAAATTTCTGCTCAATCGCCAGAAATGGGAGAAATCTTAAAACAAGCTAACAAGCAAGTGGCTTTAGAACTTAACCATGAGGCAAACTTAAGGGTTTCTGGAGGCTCAGATCACTACTCATTTTTTGCAAAAAAAATTCCAATACTTTCAATTGATGATGGGGTTTTTCATCCTGATTATCATCAACCAAGCGACACAGTAGAAAAAATTAATTTTGAGAAAATTTTCTTTGTCACCCAATTAACTTACTTAATTGGTCGTGAAATTGCCAACCATCCTACTAAAATTAAATGGGATGAATCAGTAAAAGTAGCTGATAACAAATAGAAGTTTTTCTTTTAAGTTTAATTGTTGCCACATTAGTGGTATTTATTACTAGCCCGGTCATTTATGGCTGGGCTTATCTTAATCTTAGCTAAAAGGATTTATTAGTTCTTTTAGTTCTGCTAAAGAATTTTTAGCAATTATCTTATAAACTAAGTATTGGCAATTAGGAGGAAGTTCTTTAGCTACTAAAATATCAACAATCAAAAAGCTTTTTGATTTATTAATACCTTCTTTCCAATCTTTATTTCTTGCATCACGAAAGCTTGAATTACCTGACTCAACACCGATTGCAGTTAACAAGGCTTTTGCCCAGCGTAACAACTCAGGCCAATAAGAAATTACTATTATGGAAATATCTTTAGGGGGAGTAGGATATTTTTGTGCATCTTGCTGAACAGAACGAGAATTTAAGAGCTTTAAGTTAGCTGGTAAATTTTGCTTTGTTGTATCAACACGTCCATACATTGCAACAGGAATAGCACCTTCAAGCAGATTATTGCAATCTTCTAGGCTAGCTTCACGTACTGGAAATTTTGTTGCTAAATGAATTTCCTTCATTAAAAGTTTACGTAATTCTTTGCTTGGATCTATAACTAAAAAGTGGTCTGGATGCTGGTCTTTCTAACCATTTTGGAAGCTGTTTTTGGAGTTCAGAAATAGTAAAACCTTGGTTACGAATTTCTTTTAGAAAAGATAAAATTAAATGATCTAGCTTAAGCTGATTATCTATTTGTGGTAAACGCTCGCGTACATAAAAACCGCTTCCTTGGCGTATTTCTAGCCAACCTCTTTCGGCTAAATCATGATAAATAGTTGTTACAGTATTATGATGAATACTTAGGCGGCGAGCTAATTCACGGGTACTAGGTAATTTTTGATTAATTTTTAAGTCATTGCTAACAATTGCTAGCATTATTTGTGTTGCTAATTGTTCATGAATTGAAACTTCGCTATCTTTAGCTATCCATAGGTGCATAAATTTACATTCCAATTATTTTTTAAGTATTAACAACTTGGCTTAACGCTTAAGCAGATTTCTATCTATCTTAAATCGATGATGTGACAGAGAATCTTTTCCTACGTTTACTAGTGTAGGTGTAAGCGAAGCCGAAAAAGGAGAAGCTATTTCTTGGACTTTTGGATAAATTAAAATGCCGTGTTGACTAGCTAAATCTTCATCTTCATCAAAACGAGTTTGAAGGGTTTGAATAGTTGTTTCATTAAAGACTCGATGTAAAAACCAGCTAGCCCAAGAATTACCTGTAAATGGGTTAGTTTGATGAGCTAAAATATTAGCTGGTTCATTAGGTCTAATTACTGCTCTAGTTGGTAAATTAGAAAAGTAAAAGCCATCAAAAAGGTCTAAAGAGTTTACATGGTAGCTAGCAAAAAAAGCACAACTAGCTGTTATTGCATCAATTAATGAAACATCAGGAGTAGTTTTTGAGGATAAAACTACAGATTCAGCATTTACAACAGCTTCTTGCATTGCATCTTGAATTTTTAATTTTGCTAAAAAAGATGCAAGTTCTGTTGTTAAAGAAAAAAGTTTGCTAAAGGTAAAATTTTGTAGAAGTCGTCCTAAGCGTTTTAGCACATCTATAATTCCACCAGAAACATCTAGGTAGGCACAGGCAACAGAAAGATCTATGGATAATTCGCCTAAAGTTAAGTCTCGTTGTTTAGGCAAACGACCGGCAGTATTATTTTTTAATAAATAGTCAGGGAAAATTTCTCTTAACCTAACAGGGATTTGGAAAGCATCAAAAAAATTGACATTATGAACGTGTGGCAATGTAGCATAAAGGTGAAGAGGTGTAATGCCGCTAGCTATTAGGCCGGTTATTAAGCTTCCACCGCTTACACCAGCTAAACGACGCAGTATAACACCGGAATCTAGACAATATTTAATGGCTGGTAAGGAGGAAACTTTCCACATTCCGCCACCACTTTCTACTAAATCTAAATGAATAGCTTTTTTGTCACGTTTTGTTTTACTAACTTTTTTATTTTGTTTTTCTAAAGAAATTTCTTGATTAGACATAAAAAGTAATATGCCATTTTTTTGTCCTGATTGGTAGTTAGGAAATATGCCAAGACAAGCTTTTTTAGAGAGTTATGCGGAAAGGTTTTGGATTATCCCCTAGCTGGTTAATTTGTTGATAAATAACTGCTAACCGCTCATCCATTTGTTCAATATTATCTTGGGAAAAAATTTTCTCTAAAGTATTTAATTCATCCTGATCAAATAAAATATTAAGATTGATCGGATTTTTTTCTGCTACTCGTTCAATTGCCCAATGCAGACGTTCAGCTAAAGAATATTTTTTGTTTGCCGTTAAGGAAATAAACATTTTTAATGAATTAGCAGGCAAAAAGTCCATCAAGCCATATAGTTGTTGGTAAATAGAGAATAGCTTTTTTTGTTGACTAAATAAAATGCTAATAATTCTAGTACTTAATAATAAAACTGTTGTAGAAATTAGATCTGCTATTTCTTGGTTACTGTAAAAGTAATTTGAAATTCTTAGTTGGCTAGGCCAGTTAGCTACCCAGGCAGAAAAATAGATCCAGGTAATTAGCAGTAAAACTAATATAAAACAACAAATTGACTGTAAATTTTTATTTTGTGCTTTTTTACGGGATAACCCTAATGGATATTTGCTTATTAATTTTTGGCCTTGCCAAATTATTAACAACATCCAGGTAATTAAAATAAAATTTATTAGCCAGTACACAAGCAAATTACCTTTTAGATAGTTTAGATATAGGGATTTTAGCTGTAGATAAAGATTGTTTGCTAGTAGTTTAGAAACTATAATGCTAAAAAATTCCCTACTTTTGAGAAAGTAGGAAACCTAGGTGATTACAAAAATAAAGAGATAAAGTTTATGAGTAAAGAAAAAGAAATTTTCCATGAACACTTAAAACGCTCTAGGCTAAAACGAACTGAACAAAGAGACTTAATCTTAGATGTTTTTATTGATACTGAAGGACATGTATCTGTAGAAGAGCTTTATGATTTAGTTAAAAAGAAAGATTCTTCTGTTGGGTTTACTACTGTTTATAGAACTATGAAACTAATGACAGAAGCCGGTTTAGCTCATGAGGTACGTTTTACCGATGGACGCGCACGCTATGAACACGAGTATGATCATCAACACCATGATCATTTAATTTGTAATCAATGTGATTCGGTAATAGAGTTTTACAATCCAGAAATAGAGAAATTACAAGAAGAAATAGCCCGCCAATATAAGTTTCAAATTCAAGATCATAGTCATCGTATGTTTGGAATTTGCTTTAATTGCCAAGAAATCAGCAAAGATAAACTAGCAAAAAAGACCTACAGCTAGTTGGCTGTTTAGAAATAAAAATAAGCTGGATAAATTTGGTCTGCTTTAACGTCACCAGGATAAATTATTTTTTCTAAAAATAGTCCTGATGAAGGGGCTGTATATTTTGCAGGCAGATCAGATATTTTTTCAAAAAATCTTAAGTATTCTTTTAAGCTTATATTTCTACGTCCAATCTCAACTAGTATTCCTACTATACGTCTAACCATTTTCCAAAGAAAATGAGAAGCAGAAATGCGAAAAAGCACTAAATTATCAGTTGTTTTAATTGAGGCACTTTCAACTTTTACCAAAGTTGATTTGTTATCTACCATTTCACAAAAGCTTTGAAGGTCATGTAAACCTATTAAGTGATAACAAGCCTGCTGCATTAAATCAATATTAAGGCGATCTTTAATCCACCAAACATAAGGTTTACCAAATGCAGTACGATGAAGTGAGATTTGATAGAGATAATAGCGGCTAATAGCATCATGGCGAGCATCAAAATGATCGTTAACTAATTCTATTTTATTGATATTTATATCTTTAGGTAAAAGCTGATCAAAATTAATTTGTAAATGTTTAATAGATAAATTTTTCTTTGCTCTTAGGTGTGCAACTTGTTCTAAAGCATGAACTCCTGCATCAGTACGTCCGGCCCCGCCTATATCTACTATGTCAGAAAAAATATTGTTGGCTACTTTAATTAGTTCACCCTGTACTGTGCGGCCATTGGGTTGTTGTTGCCAGCCAGAGTAGCGAGTTCCATCATATTCAATTTTTAGTTTCCAAGTAGGCATGAGAAAATAACTTAAACTTGTTTAGCTACACTAGCTAGAGAATTAATAAAGTCTTTTGGATTTGGATGATCTCCAGCATGTTTAGAAATATAATGATAAATAACTTGACCATTAGGCAGTATTACAAATGTTCCCCCATGTTGCCAAGGATCTCCAGTGGTACTTTTTTGGCGAAACCCTTCTCTAAAAGCTTTAAATGCATGCCACCAAACTATTGGTTGAAAAGTCTTCCAAATACCTCGTTCTAATTTTAAGGCTCTGTATGTTCCTAGTTTTGGATCAACATAAATAGGACTAGCTAATTTAAGATCCTTACGAAAAGTTTCTGCATGATGTGGCTTACCATTACCAATAACTACTAGTTCAGCCCCATTTTGATGAATTGCATTGACCTCTGAGCGCAACTGCGCTACTTGATATTGGCAGAGCAGTCAGCCAAAGTGACGAATAAAAACTAAAACTATAGGGTTCTTTTGCCAACTATCTCCTAGACGATGCTCATTGCCGTCAGGATCAAGTACAATCGCGTTTTTAAGTTCTGAAGAGACTTCCCAACTCATTAGCTACTCCATTAAGTAAAAACTGTTAATAAATGTTTTAACTCTAAACCTCATAAAACAAATATGTAATTGATTATTATTGTTAATTTTAGGATAAATTTTAGATAGCCAATATTTTAAGATATATTTACTAAAGAAAGCCATCAATAATAGCAGTGATAGATAAATATTTTTGTTAAATAATAAGTATTTAACAAAACCTGGAAATTTCTTAACAAAAAATTAATAAATTTCTAGTCTCCTAATTAAAACTTTACTAAAATGACTAACTGCACCTAACCGCAAATTTATCTGTATAAATTAAAAGCTTAGAACTTAATAATAAACTTTATTTGTAGGTAGTTGTCCTCTTAATTTGTCCTCTTATAAGTGAAACTATATTAGAAAATTTTTTAGGAGTCGTTATGGATTTGGAAAAAAACAAATATAAAGGAATAAGTCGTATTGATCAAGACACTAACCATACACATGGCTGGTATGTTCGAGTATGGTTTAATGGAAAAATGTATTCTAAATTTTTTAGTGATGAAAAAAATGGTGGTGGAGAAAAAGCTTTAACAAAGGCTTTACGTCATCGTAACCGTTTAGAAAAAGAAATAGGTAAACCAAGAACAGATCGAAAAGTTGTCACCTATAGTTCCAAAAATAAAACGGGAGTAGTTGGAGTAGTAAGAAAAGTTAAAGAAGGAAGAGAAGTATATGAAGTTAATTGGAATCCAATTCCTGGAGTAATTAAACGTACTTCTGTTTCAATAGACCGTTATGGTGAGGAAAAAGCTTTTCTTAAAGCTTATAGAATTAGAAAGAAAAAAGAAAAAGAAATCTATGGAAAATCTATAGATATAAAAGCAGAAAAAACAATGAGTTGTTAATAAATAATTCATTATTTTTAGTAAGCTCGACAGCGTAAACTAGGAATAAGTTTTTGTGGATTAGCTAGTTGTTTAGGGTTAAAACATTCTCGAATATTAAGCATTTTTTCTAGATCTATAGCGGTAAAAATTAAAGGCATATAATTAATTTTATCTGCTCCAACTCCATGTTCACCAGTAATTGACCCTCCAACACTAACACAAAACTGCATAATTTCATTACATGCAGCTTTTACTCGTGCTAATTCTTCTTTATCGCGGCCATCATAACTAATGTTAGGGTGAAGATTTCCATCACCAGCATGAAAAACATTAGAAATACGTAGTTTGTAATGTGCTGCAATACGGTAAACTTCAGCTAAAACTATAGGGAGTTTACTTCTAGGAATAACGCCATCCTGTACCATTAAATCTGGGCTGATACGTCCCATTGCTCCAAAAGCACCTTTGCGACCAGCCCAGATTTTTAGTCTTTCTGCTTGATCACGAGCAATTTGCACGCTACGCGCACCATTTGCTAAACAAATTTCTTTGACTCTTTTGGTTTCATCTTCTAATTCAATAGATAATCCGTCAAGCTCAATAATTACTACTGCTGCGGCATCTGTAGGCATTCCAGCAGCAAAAACAGAGCTTTCTATTGCTCCAACCGTGACTATATCCATCATTTCTAGTGCTGATGGCAAAATACCTGCTGCAATTATTTCTGATACTGTAAGGCTAGCTTCTTCTGTAGTAAGAAAATCTACTAGCATTGTTTTAACCATTTCTGGGCTACGTTGCAACTTAACAGTTGCTTCAGTAGCAATGCCAAAAGTCCCTTCTGAGCCAACAAATAAACCTACTAAGTCATATCCTATAGAATCTGCTCCACTGGTGCCAAAATCAACAATTTCACCAGAAGGAAGCACTACTTTTAAGGCTAAGATATGATTTACCGTTGAGCCATATTTTAAGCAATGTGGCCCGCCAGCATTTTCTGCAATATTACCTCCAATTGTGCAAGCTGTTTGACTAGAAGGGTCAGGAGCATAAAAATAACCGTTTGGCTCAACTCTACGGGTTAAATTAATGTTAACTAAACCTGTTTCTACCACTGCTAGACGATCTTCGTAACTAATACTTAAAATTTTATTCATCCGAGCCATTTCAATAATAACACCGTCTGATAATGCTAAAGCTCCTCCAGAAAGACCAGTTCCAGCACCACGAGCAACAAAGGGGATATTTTCTTGATTAAGTAGAGTTAACACTTGGGAGACTTCTTTGGTAGAAGAAACTAGTACAACTGCACGGGGCATTGCTCGATGAGTAGTTAAAGCATCACACTCATAAACAAGGAGTTCTTCCTTTTTAGAAAGAACATTATTTGAGCCAACAATTTTTTTTAACTCTTTTGTTAGATCCATTATTTATTGTTGTTGTTGGTAATAGGCATAAGGGTTATAAACCATTGCTAAGCCTTGGCGGTAAAGTTCTACAAGCAAGCGTATTGCATCGGTATCGCCCCGCAGTTGTTCTAAACAGGGGCCTAGCGGGTAACTACCATCAAAAAGTATCATTAGTCGGTCAACTGAACGAGGAAAACGGGTATTTTGTAGAGCATCATAAAAAGCTTCTGTTAAAACTATGGTTGAAGAAGGGTGTGGAAGTTGTTCTATTAAGTAATATTCTTCGTCATAGCGTTGCATCATTCTAGCTAGGATTTCATCAACACTAGAAACAATGGTTCTTGGTACGGAAATAGGTTGAGATTGAAAAGTAAAACTGCCGCTTGTCCAATTTAATAAAGAGAGCAAAGCCGGTTCGCCCATTAAGTTCATATATTGAGAATCAACTATTTCGCCATCTTGAAAGAAAATTGCTCCTTCAACATCTCCACTTTTTAGCTGCAAAACTCCGCTTTTACGTTTAGCTTCTGCAAAACGTAGCAAGTCTGATGGGGTCATTTCTCCTAAACTTCCAGCAAGTTCAACTTGTCCAATGCTTGTATCGCTATATTGGCTTTGGACATTTTGAATTTGGCGTTGTAGAAGTTTTTTTATTCTCATAGAAATTTCTGCAATACTAAAAGGCTTGACCCAATAATCTTCTACACCTTTTTCAAATGCAGCAATTTTTTCTTCTTCCTGACCACGAGAAGTTAAACAAACAAAAGGAATATTTTGAGTTTCAGGATATTCTTGGAGCTTAATAAAGAATTGGCTACCATCCATCTTTGGCATTAGCAAGTCAGAAATAATTATATTAGGTCTGAGACGTAAGGCTTTATCTACACCTTCTAAACCATTATTAGCTGTAATTACTTGGCACCCAAGGTTTTTAATAGCTGTGCTTAGTAAAAGACAAATGTTAGGATCGTCGTCTACTACTAAAATGCTTAGGTCTGCAAATGCGGTTTGTTCTTCTTGGCTAACAGATACTTTTGCTCGTGAAACTGGATAACCTGGCAATGGTGCTGCGGCAGGGCCGGCAGTTCTAGGTTGCTCTTCCATAACCCAAGTACCTTTTGCACCCTGGGCCCAGGTTTCATCTCTAACACCAATCATTTCCCTTAATTCTTTACGGTAGAGTTCATCTTTTTCACCAAATTGAGGCAGCGAAGCAAAAAAGCCCCGTGCAGCTTCTTTTTGATTCATTGCCAGGTAAACTTCTGCTATTTGGCGACAAGTTCTATAAGCTTCTTCAAATTGGCCTAAACCATGATGAATACGCTCTATTTCTTTTAAGATAGAGGCTCGTCTTTCATTATCACCTAGTTTTTCTACTTTACGGTAATAAGCTAAGGCAAGATCATATTGTTTGCTTGTTTGATAAAGATCTGCTAGGCGAACAAAGGATTCAATAGCTTCTTCTACCATATTAGAGGTTTGATAAAGTGTTCCTAATTGTCTTAGTGCTTCAGTATCATTAGCATTAACATAAAGAGCTTGACGAAGGCGTTCAATCTCTTTTGTGACTTTTGCCTGATCTAGGCGGGTATTCATTTGTTGCCAAACTTTATCAAATAAAGCCATGGTAGACCTCCAACAAGTAAGTAGCACATTTATTTATAAAAGCTTTTTGTGCAATGATAACGCTCATCAAAAGCAACGTCAATTAATTAGGCAGTTAGCTTTTACTAAGCATTGACAATACTTTTGACCAAATTTTTTTACAAAATATTATCTATAGAAATATAAAGATTTATTTAGCCTGATGATGATATATTATTCTACCTAACTGCAAAACTAGACTCATTATGTCCGATCAGAAGTTAAAATAATAAAAACAATATATTTAAGTTTTATTAAAGAATGATAGGGGAGAGGTAATTTAATGGGGTATATAGGTACTTATATTTTAATTTTAATGGAAAGATTTTCTAAACTTCCTAATAATCTTTCATCTGTATATTACCGATATTATGTTTTAACTAATTATATTTATTTACTAGCCTTTTTTGCTCATGCAGGACTACTACTTTCTTTTGCATTTCTTGGAGTAAAAGAATTAGCTATTTTTAATATTGGTAGTTGTTCTTTATTTCTAATTGCTATTATTATTAATATGAGAGGGTACTTAGTCTCAAGCATTAGTTTAGCAACATTTGAAGTTATTGCTCATGCTGTTGCAGGAGTTTATATACTGGGCTTAGCATCAGGCTTTCAATACTATATTTTAGGATTACTTGTTACTATATTTGCTTCTCCTTTAAGAAAACTAGCTCCTAAGATAGTTTTGGCTTTATTAACATCAATAATTTATATTTTATTAAACTATTATGCTCAAATTTCTACACCTATTAGATCTTTAGATTTACTTGCAATAAATGTTTATAATGTAATGAATTTATTAACATGTATTTTTGTAGTTTCTTTATCTATTTTTGCAAGCGATAGTGCAGCCTTAAAAGCAGAACAAAAATTAACAAAAGCGTTAGAAGACTTAAAAGAAGCAAATCTTGAGACAGAAAAGAAAAATGAGCAATTAGCCAAAACCAATCAACAGCTAGAAAAGAAAAATGAAGAACTAGCAAGCAAAAATGAAGAATTAATGCAATCTTACAAACGAGCTAATTTAATCTTTTCTGCACTTTCAGAAGCCTTGCCAGGTACAGTTTTAGATGAAAAATACCAGTTAGATAAAATAATTGGGAGAGGTGCTTTTGGTGCAGTTTTTAAGGCTACTCATTTAACTACAAAAAGGGAAGTGGCTGCAAAAGTTTTTCAACCTGTAAGCGGAAATGTTACAGCCGAGGGTTTAGAACGTTTTCAACTAGAGGCCATTTTAGCTTCCTTAGTTAACCATCATAATGCTATTGAAGTCTTAGATTCAGGGATTTCAGGTGGAATTGCTTATATAATAATGGAACTGCTAAATGGGCATAGTTTGACGGATGAATTAAAAAAGAAAAATGGACGTTTAAGCCCAAAACGTTGTGCAGAAATACTTGTTCCTATTTGTGATGTGCTTACAAAAGCACATAGTGCAGGCATAGTTCATAGAGATATTAAGCCTGATAATATTTTTCTTCATTATTGTGAGGAGGGAGAAGTTATCAAAGTAGTAGATTTTGGCATTGCCAAGCTACAAAATGAAATTCAAGGCGTAGCACTTCAAAATCTAACTTTGGCAGGTGGTTTAGTTGGTACTCCAATTTATATGTCTCCTGAAAGGTTACTTCATAACATTTGTGAGGCTCCTTCAGATGTTTATAGCCTAGGAATAATGCTTTATCAAATGCTATCAGGAAAAGTTCCTTTTTATTCAACAGAAATTTGGCAAATAATACAAATGCACATTAATGATACGCCTGTTTCACTAAGAGAAGTAAATCCTGATATTTTACCTAAAGTTGAGAAAATCGTTTTTCAAGCCCTAAGAAAAGACCCTAATGAAAGACCTTCTGCTATGAGTTTAGGCCAAGATTTTGCTGCATCTTTAGGTTTAGAAATAAAACCTACTGCAAGAGGCCATACAAAAATTTTTGTCTCTGGTACTGATATTAGAGGAGCAGTTTCTACAGACGATCCAACATTAGGTTAAATAACCTAATGTTTTAGATGAAAAACTATCAAAAATAAAATTGATAAAATAGTAACATTTCTTTTTTATTGATATTAGCCTGGCGATAAAATTAAATTATCTACTTTGTTTGTGGTAATTAGACCTATTGTTATCTTTAAGTTCGTGATAAAGTTTTGTCCCAAATTTTCAACTAGCATTAGATTTCAGCACAAAGTTAATGAGGTTAAAGATGGATAAAGGAAAACAGCAGGAATTAAAACAAAAGCTTTATAGTAAAACTCCATTAATTGGCAGTTGGCAAAGGCGTAAGGCTGTAACAGAACTAGTTCAAGCTCTTGAAACACAAGATGCAGATGCCGCTTCATTACTAGCAGAAGCATTAATGCTTAGTACAGATACCCAAATTAAATCTACTGCTTTAGAAGCATTAAAACAAATCAAGGATCAAAAATGTATTGACACAATTTGTGCTGATTGGGCAGCTTCTCGGCATCCAGATTTAACACAACTTGTTACTTCTGCTGCTTGGATTGCCAGCACTCCAGCACGCTTAAGGGTTTTAACAGCCTTAAAAACAGGAAAATTAGATCTGCTCAATAAGGGTGGAATAGATGTTTTTGAAGCTTTTTTAGAAGTAAGTAACGATAAAGACAGCGAAATAGCTCGCCAAGCAAAAGAAGGGCTAGCAAAACTGCAAAGCTCTGAAGCTATAGACGCTTTATGTAGTCGCTGGGCCAAAGATAGAGACAGCCATTTAGGTCAAATTATCATTCAAAAAAGCTATGTTGCCAGGCAACCTTTGGAAGTACAGATTTTAACAGCCTTAAAATGTGGTAAAACTGACGTAGTAACTAAAGGTAGCTCAGAAATATTAACACCTTTACTACAAGCCTGTTCAGATTCAGATTCAGATCTTGCCAAAGAAGCACAAAAAGCATTAAGAGAATTAAAAAATTTAGATACACAAGAAGAACTTTGTAAAATAATTTTAGAAAAAGAAAATAGTTTTGCCCGCCAAGCAGCTATTGATGCTGGATATGCTCCACAGGATGAAAAGCAAAAAATATTATTTTATTTTTTTACTGAACAATGGAATAAATATGAGGCATTAGATAATAGTCAAAGAATGCTACGAGCTATCTATAAAAAAGCTAGTCCAATGCTACAAGACCGAATTGCTAGTAAAGCCCGCCAAAAAGGTTACTTACTGTCTGAGCCTGTTCAAATAGAGCGTAAGCGTCAACGTTTAGTAGATATGACTATCAAAGAATGGGAAGAATTATTAATTGCTGTAGAAAATAGCAGCCAACGAGCAGACATCTTACGGCTAGCTCAAGAAGCACCTCCACTTTGGAGTATGCAAGTATTGTTAAGAATGAAAAAATCTGGCTGGAAACCTCGTAATGATGAGCAAGAAAGCTATGAAGAACTGTTACGCTTAGCAGAAAAATGTGAGCCAATTAATCCAACCTCACCTGCTAGCAGTATTGCTACTTTATCTGGACATACAGATGTAATTAACTGTTTAACTATTAGCCCTGATGCCAGTTTACTAGCTAGTGGTAGCTTAGATAATAGTATTAGGCTTTGGAGTTTACCTAGTTGAAAAGAATTAAAAAAACTAGAAGGCCATAGCGGAGCAATTAATTGTTTGGCTATTTCTAATGATAGTAAAACTTTAATTAGTGGTAGTGGGGATGGAACGTTAAAACTATGGGATTTGCCTTCTGGACTACTAAGTAAAACGCTATCAGGGCATACAGATGAGGTAAACTCCTTAGCAATTAGTCCAGACGGAAAAATTCTAGCTAGTGGCAGTTTAGATAATGGAATTAGACTGTGGAGCTTGCCAGGAGGCGATGAACTAAAAGAAATTAAAGAGCATACAGGTTCAATCTGGTCATTAGCCTTTAGTCCTGATGGACATGTTTTAGCTAGTGGTGGTGGGCTTGCAGATCATTCTATTAAACTTTGGACAATTCCAGAAGCCTCAGCCATACAGACCTTAAACGGGCATAAGGGTTTAGTGCGTTGCTTAAGTTTTAGTAAAAATGGACAGCTTTTAGTTAGCGGAAGTGGTGATAATAATATTAAAATTTGGCAACTTTCCGATGGGCGAGAACTTAAAACACTAAAAGGGCATCAAGGGCTAATTAATTCGTTAATCTTTAAACCAGATGGACAAATGCTAATTAGTAGTAGTGTTGATAAAACTATTCGTCTTTGGAATATATCTGATGGCAAATTATTAAAGAAATTAGATAAGCATAAAGACCGTGTTACAGCATTAATTTCAGACCAAGACACTAGAACGCTTATTAGTGCTAGTTGGGACTCTACAATAAGAATTTGGTCATTGGCTAACCAACAGGAAGTAAAGATACTTGAAGGTCATACAAGTTGGGTGACTAGTCTGGTTTTAAGTCCTGATGGACAAATTTTAGTAAGTGGTAGCCGGGATAACACTTTAAGAATTTGGCATATGAAATCAATATTACTTAATCATTTACCAGCACGCCAAACTACAGTAGCCGATTTAGCTTGGGCTGAAAAAGCAATAAAGGACAATAACTTATCTTTATCAAGTCGCAAGAATTTAGAATTTGTTGCAGCATTAATGCGTTGGCGTAATAAAATAGAAAATAGCAAAGATACTCTACGCAAAATTGAAGTAGGAGAATTTGAAATAGAACTTGCTAGTTAAATTTCAAAAGCAATCTACTAAAATTATTACGTATGTAACCATAAGGATTGTTTAATGCTAGTTTGTCCAGTCTGTCAAACTAAATATGATGACCAACTGCGTCAACGTTGCGCTAAGGATTTTACCCCACTAGAAGAAGTAAAAACTATAAGTTCTACACCTTCAGAGCAAATTATTGCTGGCCGTTACCGAGTTATTCGCAAACTAGGTGCAGGCGGTATGGCAGTAGTTCACTTAGTAGAAAGATTAAATATAGGTGATTTTGCTGCATTAAAATTAATGAATCAGGCTATTGCGTCTGACCCTGAATCACTAGCACAATTTCAAATGGAAGCCCGTCTTGCTGCTTCAGCTAGCCATCCTAATGTAGTACAAATTTATGATTTTGGAATAACTGAAGATAAATTGCCCTATCTGGTAATGGAATATTTAGAAGGGCCAAATCTTTCAGAAGAATTAAGAAAAACAGGTACTTTAAGCTTAGAAAGGGCATTAGAAATCTTTCAGCCAATTTGTACGGCTCTTACAGCAACACATGCTAGCGGACTTATTCACCGAGACTTAAAACCTTCTAATGTAATTTTGCAACAACTTAAATGGGGTGGGGAATTTGTTAAAGTTGTTGATTTTGGTATTGCTAAAGCTTTAACCGCTGCTGCTAATCCTGCCGATAAAGGCGCGGTAGTTGGTACATTAGGGTATATGTCTTTGGAACAAGTAAAGGGGGAAGTTTTAGATAATCGTTCTGATATTTATAGTTTAGCAGTAATATTTTATGAATTATTGACTGGAACACTTCCTTTTCAAGCTAACTCTACGCCTCAAATGCTTGTTGCAATGGCAAAAGAGCAACCTCGCTCACTAAAAAGCCTTAGACCTGATATTCCTTCTAGAATAGAGCTAATTTTATTTAAGTCTTTATCAAAAAATCGTGCTGATCGTCATGCCTCAGCTAATGAACTAGCTCAAGAGTTAATGGATGCGGCCAATCGTGCAAGACCTATTTTTATCCCTAAAGCAAGTGGGGAAATAACCCAAGAAACTTTTATTGATCTGGAAACCTTAAAAACAGCAACTATTGCAACCTTAAATTGGCAAGGAACACTTGGAACTCTTAACTTAGATTTTTGCTTAGGTAGAGAAAAAGAAATAGAATTCTTAAAAGAAAATTTTCTACAAATTTCTCAAGGCCGTAACTTGCCAGTAGTTATCACTTCTGACCCAGGGGCCGGACGTTCTCAAATTCTACTTGAATATCAACGTTGGGCTGAAAGAGAAGGCGCAGTAATTTTACCAGCAAGATTTTATGATTATGGTGGCAGTCAACTAGCTCCATATCAAGTATTTTTAGATATGTTAAGGGCATGTTTATTAGGCCATCGTCTGCCACCAATTACCCAAAAGTTTAACCCTGGTGACACACAAAAATTTCAAGACCCAGCTAATACTTCTCAGCTAACAGAAATGATTCAGGATAGAACAGGTGTAATTTTGCCTGAAGAAGCCTTTTCATCTGAAGCTCTTTCTGGTGGTAGTACAGACAAATGGCGTGTATTTGAAGCTGTAACAGAAATTTATAAGCGCATTGCCCGTTCTGCTCCTGTTGTATTTTTACTTGATGACCTACATTTTGCCGATAGTTTAAGCTTAGAAATGTTAGCTTATATTATTCGTAATACTACAGGGATTAGATTACAAGTTATTGCTACAGCTTTAGTTGAAGAAGTACAAACCAAAGGCAAAGCCTTACGTAATTGGTTGGCTAAACAAATTGGTAATAATAATTACAAAGAAATTTTTATTAGTGGACTTCCTAGATCTGAAGCAGAAATTTTACTAGCAGCTATTTTTGGAGAAATAGAAATTTCTGATTCAGCTATTGATTATATTTGGAGTGAGACACAAGGGTTTCCTCTATTTTTAGTTGAATTATTAGAACATTTAATGATAGCTGGAAAAATTGAAAAAGTTGGAAATAAATGGCGGGCTAATTGGTTTGGACAACTAGAAGTTCCTCCATCGGTTAATAATCTGGTTAATGCTAAATTAAGGCGGTTTGACCAAAAACAACTAGAAGTTTTTAAGCATGCTGCGGTAATTGGAGATGAGTTTCAATTTGATGTACTGGTAGAAGCACTTGATATAGATGAAGATGAACTAGATGAAGTATTGCGTCAAGGTGTGGCTGCCTGGATATTAAAAGAACAACAAAGCGCGTCAGGGGACTTTTTCCGCTTTCATCATAGTATGTTAAGACGTGCGCTTTATAACTCCATGGCTAAGGCTAATCGCCGAAAAGTACATTCTAAAGTAGCAAAAACAATTGAAACTTTGCAGGGTAGTAAAAAAGATCGTTTTGTAGGGCAAATTGCTTATCATTATTACTGGGGAGGAGAATGGCAAAAAGCTTTTGTTCCCGCTGTTAGAGCAGGTGAAATTGCTCGTAAAAGAGAAGCTTTTAGTGAAGCTATAACTTATTTTCGTTATGGCAGTGAAGCTATGGAGCAATTGCAAGCTAATGAAATAAAAGTAGAAGCTACACTTGCTGGAAAAATGCATGTAGGGCTAGCAGAAGCTTTAATTATCTTAAATCGTTTTGAAGACACCGAAAAAGAACTAGCACGAATTTTTGAACTAGCAAGCCAAGAAAAAGATATTGTTTTAAGAGCTTGGGGAGAGTTTTTAGCTAGCCGTTATCATCAAGCTCGTGGTGCTATGAAACGGGCCGTAGAGCTTGCAAAACTAGGTTTAGAGTCTATTGATGAGGCTAAAGAATCAGTAGATTATGAGTTACATCGTCGCTTATTGCAACAACTTGGCTATACTTTATGGATGAGTGGTCAAATGGATGCAGCAAAAGAACCGCTAGAAAAGGCGGTTGCTATAGCTGAAGCCTCTACAGATAATCGTCCAGCAGGTTGGGCATTATCTTATTTAGGACTAATGCACTGTTTCCGAGGCAATGGTACATTAGCAATGGAACTAAGCGAAAAAGGATTAAAACTGCTAAGAGCTTCTGGAGATCGGGTTAGTGAAATGTTTGCTTGGGAGCGAGTAGGCATTGTTTATAGTATGTTAGGAGATCAAGACCGCGCACTTTATTATTTTGAAGGTGGTTTAGAACTTGCTCGCGCTATTGGTCATCAACATCAACAAGCCCTTATGTATATTGATTTAGGGGAAGCTAACCGATTAAAAAATAATTTAGTTCAAGCTGAACAGCACTATAAAAAAGCTTTAACTATTTCTCGCCAAACTGAACGTTCAGATGTAGAAGCTTTGTGTATGCAAAACCTAGGACTAGTTGCTAATTCACGTAAGCAATTTGCAGAAGCTGCTAATTTACTAGAAACAGCCTTGAAGCTTTTTCAAGCTCAACATCGTGGAATATCAGAGGCAGAAGTTTACTGGGCATTAGCTGTAGCACAGGAAGGATTAGGACAAGAAGAGTTAGCATTAGAAAATTATAAAGATGCGGCTAAATTGTGTAATAAACTTTCTTATTTAGATTATGAATGGCGTGCTTTGTTAGGAGAAGGTAACATTCTAGCCTCAAATAGTCAGTTTCAAGAAGCTGAAAATGTAATTAGTGAAGCTATTTTGGTAATTGAAAAGATGAAATCACAACTACCAGAAGGAGCAAACTTAAAAGGGTTTTTAGAGGAAAAACAACCTGTTTATGATTTGTTCCAAAAACTAAAAACTAAACTAACAGAAATTTAAGGAAAAATTCTTAATCTAGGAATGCAGGAGCTTCAGTTCTATAGTATTCAAGAAAAATAAAAAAGCGAAATTAGGAGGCTAAAGGCAAAGAAAAATTAAGAGAATCATAAAAGCCAAATAAAACTAAAATGGCAAAAGGTTGAAGAGAGAAATCAAACAAAGCTTCATCAACTTTAGATTGCAAAGAATCAAAAGAAGGAAAATGATGTAAATGAATGTGGGATTGCTTGAGATTTTTCCAAAGCTTTTCGATAGGGTTAAAGTCAGGAGAATAAGAGGGAAGTTGAAAAACAGTTAAACAAGATTTATTAAGTTGAAAAAAGTCTTTAAGTTGTTTAGAAGTATGGTATTTGGCAGCATCCTGAATAAGAACAATATGTTTAGAAGAGCGTCTAATAACAGAAATAAGAAAAGCTTGGTAGGTGTCAGAGTTAAAACGAGAAGTAGTAGGTTGATAAAAAAACTTGCCAGTGAAAAAATCAATTAAACCAAAGACACGAAAAGCTCTACGAGTGCCAGAAGTTTTAATAGTAGGTTGGTTGCCTCTACGGGCCCAAGTATAGGAAAGACTTCCCCATTGAGGAAAACTAACTTCATCTCCAAAAAGTAGATATGCACCTTTTTTCCTTGCTAAATTAAAAGCTTTAGGCCAAGTTTCAGCTAACCATTCTGCTCTTTTATCTTCGTCCAAATGGTCTGATATAAATCTTGCTTTTTGAAATGAAAATCCTAAATTTTTAAGCAGTTCAGCTATATAAAATACCAGCAATTCCCGGTGAGTAAATAAATGAAGCAAAAAAAGGAGTTAAAAGAAAAAAGCAAAAAAAGTTTTCACGGATGAAAAGAAGAAAGTAAACTAGAAAAATGAGACCACTAAAAAGTTTAACACTAGAAGCAATAATAGAAATACTGACAGAAGAATTTAAGAAAGTGCCAGATAAAAGAAGAGCCAAAAGCGTGACGTGGGAAATGCATGCAGTGTTGATGGCAGGATTTGCAGTGATGTTTTTTCAAAACGAGAGCCTACTAGAGTTTCAAAGAAGAATGAAAAAAGAAAAAAGGACAAAGTAATTTAGAAACAATATTAGGAGTAAAAGAAATTCCATCAGAGACACAAATGAGAGAAATCTTGGATGAAGCAGCAACAGAGCCAATAAGGAGGTTGGTAGGAAAATTATTTGAGAAGATAAGGCAAGTAGGATGGGCCAAAAGATGGGTAAGCGAAATAGAAGGAAAAGACTATTACACAATAGTGTATTGCTTCAAGTAAAAATGGACTTTAAGAAGGCTGACATGGACAATAAAACAACCAAGAAAGGAACCAACCATGTCAGGAAAACCCAAAAGAAAATATAGTCCAAGTGAGAAAGTAGCAATACTAAGGAAACATTTGATAGAAAAAGTAGCAATATCAAAAGTATGTGAAGAAAATCGATTACAACCCAAGTTATTTTATAAATGGCAGCAAGAATTTTTTGAGAGAGGAGAAATGGTATTTGGAATAAGGGGAAATGGAGTAGGACAAAATAAAGAAGGAAAAGAAAAAGATGAAAAAATAAAATTGTTAGAAGAAAAACTAGTACGAAAAAATGAAGTAGTAGCAGAATTAATGGAAGAACTGATAAAAGCAAAAAAAGGAACTGGGGTACTCTGATAAAAAAGTGGGTAAGTAGGAAACTAAGAGATGAAATCATCAATTTTATTTCTTACTGGTCAGAGAAAGCAGAGATCTCAAACAAGTTACTTTTGGCCGATGAAATAACAAAAAATAAGTATAGTATTTGGAAAAAAGCGAGTAGGAAAAGAAAATAAAAATAATAGTAAAAAACCAAAAGATGGATGGTTATTAGAATGGGAGAAAAAAGCAATCATAAAATTTTATTTAGAAAATAAAAAAGAAGGATACAGAAGAGTAACTTATATGATGATAGATGCAAATGTAGTAGCAGTAAGCCCAAGTTCAGTTTATCGGGTTCTGAAGGCTAGTAACTTATTAAGGGTTTGGGCTAGAAAGACAAGTAAAAAAGGAACAGGCTTTGAACAACCAACTTTTGCACATCAACATTGGCATGTAGATATAGCTTATATCAGAATTTGCTCAACATTTTTTTACTTATGCTCTGTTTTAGATGGATACAGTCGCTACATAGTTCATTGGGAACTTAAAGAGCAAATTACTGAGCTTGATTTGGAAATAATCTTGCTAAAAGCTAAAGAGCTTTTCCTAAGGCTTCTCCTAGGATTATTTCTGATAATGGGCCTCAATTTATTGCTAGGGATTTTAAGGAGTTTATCAACTTAATGGAAATGACCCATGTTCGTACTTCTCCTTATTACCCTCAAAGTAATGGAAAGATGGTATGATCATAAATGACAAATTTTGCTTGAGCCGAGCTACTAATATCAGATATCGAGCTTGGCGTTCTACTACAGGAAAGAAAAAATAATTTTTAGTATAGTCTCCTCTTAATTAGTAGTTTTATGGTGGAGGAGCAAATGAAACGTAGTTGGAAAAAGTGGCGACAAACAACGCAATTCCCAGATGCAGAACGCCGATGGGATCAAGCCTATCAACTCCTCATACAATGGAATAACTTAGGTAACTTACCGCTATTATCTGTTTCTCAAACAATGGAGGTAAAAGATGAGAATAGTAATCTATGTGAGAGTCTCAACCCAAAGGCAGAGCCAGTCACAAACAATTGATCAACAAATTGAGCGTTTAGCAGAACATATTAAAAACCGTAATTGGGCATTAGATTCAGAAAATATATTTATAGATGATGGTTATAGTGGTTCAAAGCTTAATCGCCCAGGATTAGATCGATTGAGAGATAAGGTACGCAACCACGAAATGGAGCTTATATTAATAACTGCACCTGATCGTCTAGCACGTAAATATATTCATCAAGTATTGCTCATAGAAGAGTTAGAGAAGTTTGGTGCTAAAGTTGAATTTCTTGATCGACCCATGAGTCAAGATCCTCACGATCAATTATTGTTGCAAATTAGAGGTGCGGTTGCAGAATATGAGCGTACTTTAATAACAGACAGGATGCGGCAGGGGAGATTAATGAAAATGAAGGCAGGAACTTTACTACCTTGGACAATATTACCATTCGGGTATAGAACAGATCCTCAACACCCTCGTGATCCCACTAAAGTTAGAATTGAAGAAAGTGAGGCAGCGGTAATAAGCGAAATATTTGCTTGGTATGCAGAAGAAAAGACTACGATAAGAGAAGTATGCCGACGTTTGCAAGCGCATGGCATCATTGCTCCAAAAGGAGATAAACGATGGAGTAGCTCAACGATCAATGGGATTCTGAGTAATCCCGTTTACATAGGAATAGTATATGGAGAAAGAATGCGTAAAGTTGAAAGAAAGTACCGATGGTCTCCACTCAGAGTTTCACGAACAGAATATAGTCATAAAATGTTACCTCCTGAACAATGGATAGAAATTGCTCGCATTCCAGCTATTATTAGTAAGCAGCAATATGATTTAGTACAGGCCAAACTAGCAAAAAACCAACAAGTATCTAAACGTAATAACAAAAGCCACGAATATCTACTAAGAGCAATGGTTAGTTGTGGAGTATGTAGTCTAGCCTGTACTGGACGAGCAAGTAAAAATGGCTATTCTTATTATTGGTGTCAAAGCAAGCACGATTGTCTTTATAAAGGTACTGAGAAAAGATGCCAATCTAGATTAATACCTGTAAAGCAATTGGACGAACTTGTATGGCGTGATTTATCTGAAGTAATTGTTCATCCCGAATCTATTAATAATGCCTTAGCAAGGGCACATGCAGGTCATTGGCTACCACAACAATTACAATCACGATTAGCAACGTTGCGTAAAGGACAAGCTAGTTTGAAACAACAATTGGAAAGATTGACTCAAGCCTATTTGAACGAAGTAATCTTGCTGGAAGAGTTCAAGCGACGGCGTATGGATATAGAAGAAAAGCAACTATCCTTAATAAGTCAAGAACAGCAACTAATGGCTCAGGCAGAAAATCAAAAGGAAATTTCTCACCTAGCATCATCAATTACGGACTTTTGTCAGCGCATTAAATCTGGATTACAACTAGCTACTTTTGAGCAAAAACGTCAGCTAGTCGAATTACTAATAGATAGAGTGGTAGTTACTAATGAGGATGTGGAGATTAGGTATGTCGTTCCAACTACCAAAAACAGTGAAAATATCCTTTTTTGTCATTTGCGTTCAGACTATCAAAATCGAGAGATATCATAGATCCCTAAAATCTGAGTGTATTCAAAAAAGCTGCCTTCTTTCTTTAGCTGATGGCTGTCGTTTGCTTTCTCTTTATGTTCACCATTATAATTGTGAGCGTTTACACTCTGCTATTGGCTATATTTCTCCTTTTGATAAATTGCTTGGTAATGCTGAATCTATTTTTGCCCAGCGTAGAGATAAACTTCTCTTTGCTCGTTCACTTAGAACTGTTTCATTTTCTGCTTAATGCTTACGCTTAAGCTATCTTTTAACTTTGTCTTTTGTTAGCTGCTCTAAGTCCATTTTTCATTGAACCAATACACTGGTAGGCCCCAATTAAAAAAGAACCTGAACCACAAGAAGGATCAAGAATCTTAAGTTTGCTTGCTTGTTTAGGTGTCTTTCCTTTTAAAAATTCGCCTATGGTACGTTCAATAATAGCGTCAACAATATAGATAGGTGTGTAGTAAACCCCTCCAGCTTTTCTGACTTCTGGCTTTTCTTCAACCGATACAGTGTGATCCGTTGAAATAGTGATAACTTTACCTAAAAACTGCTCGTAGGCTTGTCCTAAAATTTCAACAGTGATGACCGAAAAAGCGTAAGGGCTATTAGGGTAATAAAGACTAGTAATAATTTTGCTTAACGGATCGTCGTCAATCTTCAGCTTAAGTGTAAACTCATCAGGTGGTTCAAGCCGATCTTTTTCTTGTTGAAAGTGAAAAAGTCCAGAATTATAACGGTCATCAGCTTGCCGATAAACATCACAAAGATTTTCATAAAGGCTATTACTATCACATAACTTCAAAAGCCGTTTGTAATTTTCTACTCCTCTGTCCTCACATATCCGTAAAAAAATAAGACGGTCAATAGTCAATTGTACCGCTATATTAAGTTCTCGTTGGTTTAAATCTGGATTCTTCGCCGCGATGTTGTGAGCAAGCATTTCTCTCCAGTTTGAAATCTCCTGTAAAAAAGCAGTATCAACCGTAGTTGTGCCTTTTTTAGTTTTTAGAGTTTCCGCATACTTATCCAATGAACCCGCCAAAACTGCTTCACGGGAAAATAGGTTATAAATTTCTTCCCATCTATCAGGGTACTCTTTATAAGACAAGTAAAGGATTTGGCAAACAATCGCTTCATCCGCGTTTTTAGGCATCACGCGGCAATCATAAATAACAAACTCCTCAAAGTCAGTCAAAATACTTACGGGTAATTTTGCTGACCACGCATATCTTCTTAGTTGAAATGCTGGTTTAGGATCACTTTTCAGGTTAATCGCTGGTTTTTTAGCTTCAGTAAAAAATTTTCTTTCCCCAGCGACTAAAAAACAATAGTCTGGGGCTTTGGGAACGTCTTTAATATCAGTATATAACCGATATTCATGTTTTACTTCACGATAAATCTCAGACAATCCTTGTGAATTGTCCATGTCCCAACCAAGGCAATTAAAAAATGGATCTATAAAATCCCGACGCACTTGAGTTTCATTATAGGATGGTAAGCGATATTCATCATAGTTTTGCTCAAATCGCTTTATTAATTTTAAAATATCATTAGGAATTTGCATCTTTGTTATCTTCAATAAGTTACAACATCAACAAGTATTTTTTTATTCGGTTAAAGCTAAGAGATGAAACTAGGTCGAAATTATCTTATGTTAAAATACCGAAGTGAAGCAGATTTCGCAGAAAAAATATTTATAAAGATAAATCTAGAGAATATTACTTAGTTTTAAGAAATATCAATTTTTCTATTAACCCGTTATTCCATAGAGGTTAACACCTTTCATTTGGTAGTTGGGGTTCTTTGCACAAATCCCCATGCGCATCAGGCTAAGAAAATGATGTTGCAAATAAAGAAGTTAGCTAATCTATAAAAAGCAAAAACTTTATAAAGCTAGTAAACTTGCTAATCATTTTTGAAAATTTCTAATAGCTAGGCTTTTGATAAACAAACATACATATTTGCTAAATTATTTATAATCAATAGTTTATCCTTAGCCTGATGCGCATGGGGTCTTTTTGCAAGACCCGACAAAAAGGTATATTCCAAGATATAGAATAGATTAAGTTAAGGTAAATATTGATGTTAGCTACTCGATAAAATTGATGGCATTTGGGTAGTACCACAAAGTGTACTTTCTGGGACATTCTATTTACGTGTCCCATTTTATGTCCCATAATCATTTTCTCAAATAGCTTTAGACTTTCTGGGACATAAATAGAAGATTATATGGCATTAGTGGGATATGCTCGTGTTAGTTCTGTTGGTCAAACTCTAGACGTTCAACTAGACAAACTAAAACATTGTCACAAGGTTTTTCAGGAAAAACTTAGTGCAACTTCAGCCAAACGTTCTAGGCTAAGGGCTTGTTTAGAATACGTCAGAGAAGGGGATATTTTAGTTATTACTCGTTTAGATAGGCTTGCTCGTTCTACTCTAGATTTGTGTCAAATAGCTTTAGAACTTGAACGTAAACAGGTAAACCTCCAAGTACTTGACCAAAACATTAATACTAGTGATGCTACTGGGCGACTTCTTTTCAATATGTTAGGGGCTATTGCTCAGTTTGAAACTGAAATACGGGCTGAACGTCAAATGGATGGTATAAGGAAAGCTAAACAACTTGGTGTTAAATTTGGTAGAAAAAGCTCTTTAACTTCTAAACAAATTACTGAAGTACAACAAAAACGCAAGCAAGGCATTATGATTAAAACTCTTATGAAAGATTATAACCTCTCTAAGTCCTCTTTATATCGTTATTTAAGCAAATCTATCGCTCCTTAAAATCTCTCTTCTTATTTGGAATATACCTTTTTGTCGGGTTATGCAAAAACACCCATATTCAAAAAATTATGTTATTTATCAACCTCATAAGTCTTTTGTTTTCAATACTATTTTCATAATGGGGAGAGATTCACGAATCACTCAAAAGTTCGCCAGGTAAGCTACGAAAAAGAATACAATAATTATCTAGTTTGGGTACAGCCAAGATATGGGTACGTTTGTATTATGCACAAGCTTCAGGAGATACTGCTATAATGATGTGGTAAACACGTACTGCGCTGTACCCATATTTGGTATAAAAACTTCCATTTTTAACCTATCGTCAAACAAGAGTTAACATTTGAAAGCTGCTACTATATCCTCTAACTCTTTTGGCACTAAACCTTTATTATATTTCCGTATTAATGTCACCGTATTACAAATTTCTTTTTCAGCAACAGCCATCTCCTCTTCTTGCTTAAATGAGCTAAGGTCAGAACTTGGATCTATCGCTTTTGAGATTCGCTCTATCGCTTTTTGGATTTTTTGGTTAGCAGAATATAATATTTTTTCGGGTATAATTACTCTATTTAATAATGGGTTCTCTATTATATTTAAAAATTTCCCTATCTCTTTAGCTTTGTTTATTTCTAATATTTCTTTGCTACCCATCTCCCGGTTTTCGCGACGAATATTTATGTAAGCACTAACCATACTTGCTAAACTACCCAATCCTGCGAGTACTTCTTGGTATATTTTTGCATCATTAATCACATTAATTACCTCCATTATACTTCCACCACGTGTTAAAGCTAGTACTTTCTTACACATTTCCCAAAAACCCCAGCGCGGAATATAACAAACCTTGATTAAAGGAGAGTCTTTTGTGACAAAATATGAAAGCTGATTACCGTTGTGCCAACTTGGTGGTAAGTAAAAAAATCCTGTCTTAATATTATAAGGTGTCTCTTCTGCTTTAACAAAAATACATAACTTTTCTTTATCTAAATCTAAACCTGAATCTTTCATTGTCCAAGTCGGAAAGGCTTCTACAAATATCAGTTCCTCTACACAAAATTCATTAGATCTTATCTCCACAATTAAAGGAAAATACGTTACCAACCTAAATAAAATACTACATATTTTGTTGCATACAGTGGCAAATGTATTTATATTCTCTGCTTCTATTAAGTTGGCTAACTCGTTATTTAGTTCGCTAAACTCACTTGTGGTGATTTGCTTATTGGTTCCAAGTATTTTGTCACATTTATTGATGAGTGCTTCCAGGTGCAGATAGTAGCAAAAACCCTCACCATCAACTGTTTGTATATGATAATCATAAAGATACCCCAAAAACGCTTCAATCCCTCCTAGAAACTGCGCTTTATAGCTCTCAATATTTTGTGGATCTAATCCTGAACAAAAACTATAACGGATTTTTTCTGGTAACCAGTAAAATGCTGTATTTTGTGGATAGCTATTAATGTAAGGAAATAAGACAGAAAATCTACTAAAGAATTTCTCGATTTCGAGATATGCTGTTTGGAGTTCTATATAATCAAAAGGTTTGCGTAAAAATTTAAACCGGTCGCCAAGTCCTTTATGTCTTTTGATTACGCAGCTCTCGATTTCTTTTTGATCGCGACCTGACATTAAAATTATTAGTTTTTGATTAAAGATATCATCAATTTCATCAATAATCTCATCTCCACTTAACCCTCCTTCAAAATGGTAGTCTAGAAACAAAGCGTCTATGTTGTATGTTGAAAGAGTCGTTATTACATCAATAGCAGACAACGCCTTAAAGATTTTGAGTTGATGCCCAAATTGTGTTGCAATCCTTGTAAGTTGCTCAGTAACAGAATTCACTATATCAGACTCATCATCAGCTACAACTATACTATAGCGAATCTTGCTCATTTTCTTGTTTCCTTAGCATTTTATGTATGAAGTCTAAATCTAATGGCTTCTCGCAAAATGTTGCGCCTATGTCAACAACATATTGTCGGATCGCTTGCGTATAACCTGTAGCACTAAAAATTAGAATACTCACTTGGTTATTATTAGATCGTAGTGTGGATGCAACTTCTAATCCACTTACTCCATATTCAAAATTAATATCGAGAATAACACACTCATAATCTACCTGTTCACACAGTTCTAATACTTCAAAACCAGATCTCGCAACATCAACTTCGTAATATGGTGACAACATTTCTTGCAGGCTATCTACAACCTCTTCTGTATCATCTGCTATAAGAATTTTTTTCATATTATTAATATAATTACTTCATTTTATATCGGAACTTCCTGTATAATATAAGTGAAATATGGTGATAACACCTGTATTTAGATATAATTATAGACATGTCAAAACTTTAACGTAGTCTTTCATACGGTTTATAACTTCTTATTATTCAGATAGATAAAAAGCCATTCTTAGCAACAGACAATTGCTAACACACTACAGGCTATTGTAAATACAAGACTTATAGATTTTTCGCTTTTATTTTACAGGAAGATCCGTTATATGAATAAGCAAACTTATTTCTTGCTCTGTACCTACTAAACTTCCATTCTGATTACTTTCTAGTATTTGAATACTACCATGATTTATATTTAATAACTTTTTAATAATAATTCCTCCTAATCCATGATCTCCAAATTTTTTGGTAGAACATCGTTCTAAATAAAGTTTTTTTCTTATTTCAAGTGCCATCCCACAACCGTTGTCTTTAAACTTTAAAACCAACCGGTTTGTTGAGTTAATAACCCCTTCAATGATTATTGATTCAACAAGTGTTTCTCCAGATTTTTTCTTCATTGCTATAGCTCTACTTTCTGTAGCTCTAAGCGCGTTGTTTAACAAATTTCTAAATATTAGCCTTAGGTGATCATAATCTGCGTATACCAAGACTCCTTGGAAACTAGAGTCTATTGTGATATCAACCTTTCTACCAAATTTGCTACCAAACATTTTATCAATATAATCATTACGTAAAATGATCAACAATAAATATATATCAACATACGTAAAATTGGGTTGCGTATCCATTAAGCGAATTTCTTCAATTATACCTTTAAGCTTTATAATATGCTTATCTAGTTCTGTACACAGTTTATTGAGTTTTGTGAAAAGACTGTCTAAAGGCTGATCCGGTGAGCATTGTACTAAAAGAGTCTCTTGTTTTGTATCATGAATATTCTGTTGAATGCGGATATAGTCAGATTGGTTAAGTTCGTGACGAACAAAATCTAGCAAAGCTTTATCGCTTATTATTGGTTGAAGAAAATTTCTTAACTCATCTATTGTTCGTCGGCGAAAAGAACTCTCTATTGTCATAATATCTATGTCTTCTATAGCACCTTTTACCCTACTTATAAACTTTTCATAGAGTTCCATTTTCTGATTGATTGTCTCCGCCCCGCCTTCTAGTATATCAAGCATTTCTCTAATAACTTGCCGATCCTTAAACAGAGAACCTCTTTCTTTAATTCTGCCATAATCCCCTATTGATTCGAGTACAACTAAATCTCCTCCCGACAAGCCCATCACTAAATTAGAACTATGTGTTGCAATAACAACTTGGTGGTCCTTCGCCAACTCTTGCAATGTAGGAGCTAACATATTAACAATAGAAGCAACATCTAAATTGTCTTCTGGTTGGTCTATAATTATCACGTGTTTACTAGGAATCATAAGTACCATTTTCAGAATGATCCCACTTTTTTGTCCAAAAGAAAGTTGGTGAAAAGCTCTATAACCCTTTCCTTGTCTTAACTCAACTTCTACAGGGCTAAAAAAAAACATATTTTGAGTCTCTTGTTTACTTAAACTGAAAACTTTATCTAAAATGTATCTTGTTCTCAAATCATAGTTTTCTACCAAATCATATAACTCTCTCATTTTATTTTGAGGGTTGAACTGTAAAATTTCCTCGAACAAAGATGATATTTCACTGATTTTTTGAATACTGTTTTGATGCTTGTGTATAATTTGATCAGCTTCTTTTGTGTATATGTTTATTCCCATTTCGCCTTTGTTCAGAGTTTGAGTGGTTATTTCACATTTTCTTTTTTGAGATGTAAGTAAACTAATTCTAAACTTTAATAAACTGCTGTAACTCTCGCTTAAAGCTTTGAACGACCCTGCAAAATCAACATGATCTCCAGCATAAATGCTTATACAAACCCTCATTACTCTCAATCTTGCCCACAAAAATTGAAGTACAGTTTTCATTAAACCCAATATTTTTTTATTCAAAGGACTTTCCATTGCCAACAATGCTTCTAAAAATAATCGCTGATTTTCTTCATCTTCAGTTTTTTCAATTTCTTCCAAAACTAGTTCCCCCGCTACTTCACCTACAAATTCACTTGTATTTGTATCATCAAAACTAGTTTGCGCTTCTTCTGACAAATCATCTTCATTCAACATATTAGTATTTTCTAAGTTTTGTTTTTCCTTTAACTGATCTATTTTCCTCACAGACTCTGATAAAAACTTAATTATTCGTCCTACGTATAAATATAAAAAACTATTTTCATCGCCTTTCAAAAGCTCAAAAGTTGATTTAGGTAAAATGGAGCGATTCATACCGTAAAATTATTAATATATATTCTAAGTATATTAATACTAGTATCTGTTAAATTTCCTTTCTGAACATCTTTTTGTATGATGTTGAGTTCACGAAATTTCCGATCTACAAACCTTTCTACCTCAGATTTATTAAAAGATAGGTACTTTGTTTTATGATATTGGAATTGTGTAACCAGGTACTTTGTTTGTTGTGCAAAAAGCATCCTTTCTCTATATAAATCTGGATACAAATTATCCAAAATGTGGTGAAGATAAAAAGTATTTTTCTCTTCTGAAATCTTAGTTACTTCTCCTTGAGGAAGGTAATGAATAGAAGGAAAAGCAGGGGAGTCAAGAATTTTTGTAGAGTGCCATTCTGCATTCTTACGTTTTAGTAAATCGAAACTTCTATCCTTTAAAGTTATAAAGTAACAATAACATTCGCCCATTAGTGCAAAAAAGATCGCACACTCTTTTAAGCTGTACCCACGCATAACTCTGTAGATTTTACGGTTGAAATCGCTTATTTCATTTGTGGAAACTCTAAACAAGTTGAGAAGTTTATCAATCAAAACACTTGTTTCTTCACTCATTGAATTAGAAAGCACCCCCAACAAATTTAATATTGTTGATTTTCCGGAACCACGATCTCCTATTAGTATATTCATCCCAGGCTTTAAACTTATAGAAAAATCAGACAAGGAAGTATCTCCTAAAAACCCGCCTTTACAGACCAACCCTAACAAATAATTTCTACTTGCCAAAACATTGTTTCTATCTTGAACTATTTTTGTAAACCATTCTTCTAACAGATTTCCGTCCACTAATTCATCTTTCTGTTTCAAAACCCCTGGTTCTACTAAATCTCTCTCTCTATTTTCGTACTTATACCAATCAATCTGTTTACCTATCAATTTCTTTACAATGTCTTCCGCTAGATCTTTACTTACAAGCTTATTAGGTGAAATATGTTTAAATCCTATATTTTTCAATATTTTACGAAAAATTTTTACATCATCAATATTACATTCTTGCATTAGATCTTCGTAAGCTATTTGCGAAATAGGCATAATAATTTCCTTGTATGAGTTTAAGAAGGCAATCTTGAGAATCTATAAAATGATACCTCGAATAAGTAATGAATAACATTAACGAAAAGTTGGTATTAATATAACTTGCATTATTAAGTATATAAACTACAAAGCTAAACTATTTTGTTGTATCTAGGGTAAAACCCCACAAACGACACAAAAGTTGCACAGAAAAATCAACAACTAATGAAAAATCAATTAGTTACAAGTTTTTTAAGCTCCCAAAATCAGAGCCTGTTTTAGCCCTCGTTTTTGGGGGCTAAGAATTTTGCAAAAAAAGCTTCCTGCAAGTGTTCAAGTGTATAAGTAAAAACGCTCGTTATTACACATACATTTTGTATAGCTATAACACATTAAATTATATATCTAGTTTGTATACAAAGAATTAGCTTTTAGGGCTAATTAAAGGGAAGCTGCGATAAGACACGACAAGGAAAAAATAGATGTTTTTAGAGTCTCATTTATCTTTTCTGAACATGAATTTTTAAGGGTAACTGATCAGTCGCCCTTTCAGATACCCTATTCTTTTACTTATATTACTTAAACATTGATAATACGGTCATTACAATACTTATAAGAGTAATAAATGTTGCAACAACATTAACTACTGTATTAATCAACGCCAGTTTGTTGGAATCTTCCTTACACATGGATGCTCCTTTTACAGAATATAGAGGAATTACCTTTACCTCCCACGACCTACCAAGGGGACGGGTGATAAAAATTTTTTAAAGAGCTAAACGTTTTTGGGTCCCCAACACCGGAAACCCCTCCACCGCCGCAAAGTAGGTAATAAAAAAAAAGAAAAAACTTAGAAAAACCCACATCATAACCTATTTTTCTTATATTATTTAATATTATTCCTACTAATAAATTACCTAAACCTTACTCTAAAATAAATGTCACTCATTAACAAACTACAATTAATAAGAGGTAAAGTTACTACATCATTTAGCCCTGTGTGAATTAAACTTGTCCAAATATTGTCATCGCCTTTTGTGAATAAAGTGCAATTAATTTCATATTGAGATACTAGTAAGTAATATCTTAAAGAGTCTATTTGTTGGTAATCTCTAAACTTAGCATCTTGGTCAAATCTTGATGTGGATCTTGAGAGAACTTCAACAATAAGAATAGGATTAACTAAACTATCAACCCCTTCCATATTTTGAAACTGTGCGTTACAAGCAATAACTACATCTGGATAGTAATAAAGGTCATCATTTACTCTCGTTCTTGTGTCGGCCATAAATGATTCACAAGTGCTATTTAATAATTGCATGTAAAGTCTGGCATTTATGGCGTTAGCTACTCTATTATGATTTCTGCTAGCTCCAACCATCGCAAATATTTGACCGTAAGAATACTCGTATCTAATATCTGAATTTTTCTCAATTTCAAAATATTCTTTTAAGCTGTACTTTTTAACAGGATTTGTTGACATATTTATTAACCTAAAATTTAGTCTATAGAAGCAAATTTATCTGTTAACTCTGACAAGTTAGAGTGAGTATTTAGATTTTTATCTTCTAAAGAATCTTTCATAGCTGCAATAGTAGTTGGGTTTGGAAGCTTTACTTCAAATGGCAAACCTTTATTGAAAGTGATTTGCTTATAAAATAGTGTTATTGCTTCAGATACACTTAAGCCTAATTCTTTTAAGATATTTTCAGTTTCTTCTTTTAATGAAGGTTCTATCCTGGCTCTTACAAATGTTGTTTTAGACATATTTATTCTGTTCCTCAAATAAATAGTAGCACAATTGGGATACAAAATAACAAAAATGTACTTCTTAAATTCTTAACTAGCTAAACCAGCTAAATGAATTTTAGCTTTCAACTCTAATAATAAATTATTAGCAATTAATTCTAATTGCATTCTAATTAGTTTAACTTGCTGACTAGTAAAGCTATCAGGTAAATAACAGTAGATTTTATGATTAAAGTTTCTACGGCGAGCAAAGACAGTTTTAAGCTCCAAATAAGGCCAAATTTTTCTTATCTCATCTGTTAACCTTTCTACAAACAAATAAGGATTTACAGGCTCTAAAGAGTCGTTATCAGGTAAGGTATAAATGATTTGGTTGTCTTTTATCTCAAACATATCCAATATTTTAGCTACTACTCAACCTTTTGACTAGCTTTCTATAAATTAAAGAAAAGAAAAACAAGATTTTTAAGAAAACCTAGCTGTCTAACCAAGATAATTTCTAGTAACTACATCTAAACGATTATGCCCTAATGCCCAACTAACTTGCTGCATAGCAAGAGTGTCTTTTCCTTCAAGATTAAACTCTTTTCCTGACAATTCCTTGTAGTAGTTAGCTGCATAATCTCTTCTATAACCATGAATATCTGCTCTAACTGGAATATTATCAATAACTTTACTGTCTAAATCTTTACATGAAATAATCTCTAAAACCCTACTTTCCAAACTTTCAATAACAGGAACACAACGAGGACGACCACCTTTACCTTGATTAACTTCTACCCTTAATTTTCCATCTTCATCACGATAAATATCTTTTATTTTCAAAGCTTTAAGTTCATGGCGACGCAATCCAGTAGCTCTACAAAAATCAATCAAATCTCGGTTTCTTTCTACAGAAAACTTCTTATCCATAGCTTTTTGTCCACGACTACGAGTTATTTGTTCTTTTTTCCTATCTGGCAAATTAACATTACTTGCCAAATTAGGGTCATTGTAAACTTTCCTTAAGGCAGACCTAATTAGCTTAAGTGTCCAAGCTGAGTCATTATTACTCATTCTATGCTCAAGGTAAGAATCAACATGCGTCTTAGCTACTTCAATATCTTTAACAGCGAAATTATTCTTAACCCAATTAGCAAAACTAACACATTCTTTTGTATAGCTTCTCATAGTTTCGTAAGAATAAATCCCATCAATTATGATAGGTTGCCATCCTTTTACACCACTTGCTTTAGTTTGGGCAAACTTTTCTGCTTTAGCTTCATACTTAGATTTACCATAACAAGCCATCCCTTTTAATCTTTCAACAAACTGATAAACCAAACTTTTCCTTTTAGACATAAAAAACATATACCTCCAGAATGCACAGATTTGACTTTTAAGGCCACAAGTTGACAAAAAACGACCATTGCCTTGGCGCGAAAGTTTACACTGCCCTAAAGGGCGAGTGTAACCCGCGCCATTGCCTAGTAACATTGCTGATAAATTGATAACTCGACTCAAAGACAGTCGGCAAAGAGCAATTCACTAAGGACACACGAGCAATTTATGGCTTGCCCATAACCAAAAACTATTTCTCAAAAGCTAGAAATCTTTCCTCTAGCCAAATGAGATAGCTGGATAAAACCAACTTTTCCTTGTTGAATTGTCCACTTTGCTCAACTCCTAAACTGGAGAGGCTAAAGAGATTTGCTGTTTTGACCTAGTGTGATATTTTAAGTATATTACTTATTTGTATTTACTGATTATCACAGTTAACTTATTGCTTATATAACAGCTTACAGATCATTATTAACACTGGTCAAGAATAAAATAACTAAGAACCATTTGCTTAATCTTGCTTTTACGTAACAGCGAGCGTTGGGTAGAGCAAGATAACTACTGTTTTCTTTGGCGGAAAACAAAGACCTTCTTTTACGATAGACGGAACGCGCCGCTTCTCAACCATATTCATTTGCAGTGAACATGGAAAACACTGGCAGTTTAGGAATCGAACTAGCTTAAACCCTTGTTAGATATTTAACATCAACCTACAAAACGCCAGAATTAATAACCCAACTCTGATAAAGGTTCTTCAGCAAATGTTTTAAGTTAAGAAAGTTAGAACAATCACATCATCAAAAACAACATCATCAACAAACTTAACTTAAAAAACGAAAAACTAAATATTTACTCTTGTGGCGGAGCAAAATGAAAACCCTAACTTCGAGAAAAAACAAATCTTAAGTTAGAAAGAGTAGCTCTTTTATCCTGTTAATTACTTAACAAGAAAGGCGGAGCAAACTAAAAACCAGCAAAGAACAGATTTTTTGGCAAACCTATTAAAACCCTTGACTATAAACAGGAAACAACACAGTTAATCAAGAACTGTCCAACTTCTTAAAGTCAGAACAAGCAACCAGCTATCAAAGTAAGCCAGTAAACTTCCCTCTTTTCTTGAATCCGGGACAAAGCAACTTATCCAAAAAAGATAAGTGTCCAAAATTCCAATCTTGTAAAAATTGGAAATAATTAATAATCCAATTTTACTTATTGTTTATATCAACACAACCTTATAATTCCTGTCAGGCCAGCTATTTAACAACTAATTTGTTTGCAAAAAAAGTGATAGATTTTTTACCAAGCGACATTGGAAAGTCTTTATCTTATTAATAATCAATATTTTACAAGACAACAAAATCTATAAGCAAACAAAACCTATCCTAAAAGCCTTTATTTTCCTATCAACAAAAGCAATCCAACTTTTGTAACAAAATGCCAAATTTGTTCAATAACAAGGTAAATTTTTAAGGATTTAAGAAACGCTTGGCACTTTTACGCTTTCGTTAAAAATGTCGTCGCCGACAGGGGGAAACAACTAAAGTGTTTCTCCCCTGTCTTCTCCTAATTTTAACTTTCGCTTCAAAGTGCTTCACTACGGGAAAATTTTTTCTTATCCCTCGCTCGTAATTCTTAGCGAATTACTTCGCTTGGGAAAAATTTTTCCCTACGTCTGCGCTTAAGACACGCCTTCGGCGCGAGCCTCCAGAAAGAAACACCTTACTTAAGAAATTTTAATAATATTCTTTGTTATACTATTATCAGACTAGGCAGAAACTAAATAACTCAGCTTGACATCAAATCAACACAACAATATTGTTGTGTTATGATACCTTCATTTAATGCAGATGGAAATTTGCCACCAGGCATACATTGGGCTGAATGGCCTGAAATAGTATCTAGGTTTGGTACAAATACTCACAGAAAAAGACTTTTAGAAGGTTTATATAATGCGTTAATTGCTCTAAAACAAGCAGGTTGTACTACTGCCTTTATTGATGGCAGCTTTGTCACAAAGAAAGACTACCCACAGGATTTTGACGCTTGCTGGAATCTTTCTGATGTTGACCCAACATTACTTGACCCAGTGTTACTTGATTTTTCTCAAGGTCGCGCCGCCCAAAAAAGCAAATATCTTGGAGAATTATTTCCTGCTCATATTTTCATTGGACATAACCAACCAACCTTTTTAGAATTTTTTCAGACAGATAAAAACACTGGAAGAAGAAAAGGAATTATAGCTATTTCATTGGAGACATTAAGCTTATGATAAAAAACGAACGCCAATTTCGCATCACAAAAACCCAAAGAAATAAGTTTGCTCAAGCTCTAAATGAAATTCTTGCACCTGAAAACAAACAACCACAAATCCATCCACTACTACAAAAAGCACAAGAAGACGCTTTAAAAAGCCAGTTGATAGAACTAGAAGAACAAATAAAAGAATATGAAGAACTTAAAACTGGAAAAACTAAACTAGAAATCAAATCACTAGAAGATTTACCAAATTTATTAATCAAAGCTAGGATTGCGGCAGGATTAACACAAAAAGACTTAGCTATAAGGTTAGGACTAAAGGAGCAACAAATCCAACGCTATGAAGCAACCGAGTTTGCTTCTATGAACTTCTCTAAACTTATTCAAATAATCAAAATCATAGGCTTAACAGTACCAGAACAATTACTATTTTCCTTAACTAAAATCGGCAACCAACAAAATAATACTAACTTAACTGCATAACCAGTACGTAAAAACACTTTTACTTAGTGAAAATAGATTACGATAGCAGGTTTATTTTTTCCCAAAGTAGGTTGTAAGTAGGAGCGAAGCGACACACACAACCGAGTTTATATCCTAAAATTTTGAGTCAGATAAATCATTCCTTTTTTCATAAACAAAAATATAGCATTGCTGGGGTCGAGGTCGCTTCCCCCTTTGGGGGACGGGAGGGGGGGTTTCCATTTCTTTAGCCTAAGTAGCCTTAGAAAAAAATTTCCCGTAATGCAATGAAGGGAATATTTTTTTCTGAGGTTGTCTTGACGGATTGCTAGAATGCCTAGACCGATAGACGGTAAGGCTATGCGTAGCATTGCCGTCCGTCTTCGGTCGGCATTCGATCGAGCAATCCATGTCAAGACCTACTTTGTCCTTATAAAGGGTTCTTTTTACGCTTCACTTAGTACAACTTTTTTTGTAGTTAAAGTTTTCCACAGGGTTCCTAGATATAGGATCTTTAAAAGATATAGGATCTTAAGAATATAGGATGGTGCTAGCATTTATGCGTGATTTTGATTTAGTGCTACAATTTATGCGTGAATTTTTGACTTGGTGCAGAGTTTTATGCGTAACGTAGTGGTACAATTTATGCGTGGAAAACTCTTTGAATGCGTAAAACACGTATAAGCTATATATATTAAGATATATGTCTTTATTACTTATACGTGTTTTAATAAATAGTAATAGTTATTGAGTATTATTTTTAGAATCTGTAAATGCAAAAACTTTTTGTGGTACACTTGTTTTACTTGGCTTTAAAACAATCCCTCCTTTAACAACATCAACTTTTAATTCAGGCCATAAGCTAAAAATTTTTAGAAGAGCTTCTTTTGCACTTTGTCTAAAATTTCTTATCTCTGTATATTCAGAACCTATCTGTAGAGAAAGAGACTTCCAAGAAATGCGTGTAGGTTTGTATACAGAAGCTATACGATAAGTAAGCCAAGAATAAAGATCTAAAGCGAGAGGTGATTGTTTAATAGCAGATATTATTCCCATATCAATTGGTATAGCATAGGACATAATTTCGTTATAAAACTCTTCTGTAAGAACTAAGCAACTATCTTTAGGAATTTGCGGTCTATCAAAAGCTATTATATTGTTATTGGGATCTTTTTCTCCCCACAATCTCATTTGGCTTGCAATAATAGCTTTTTTAAATATAAAAAGCTCATTACCTTCAATAGTCTCATTATAAGTAAAATCAATATTTGCTGTAACTAAGCGTTTTAATTGATCTTTAACTCGATTAATTGTTCCGTTCTCACCACCTGTTACATCCAACCCCAATTTCTGTATAAAAGCAGATAATGATTTATCAAGTGAAATTTCTTTGCTCTTAGTTTGAACAACTTGACTACAAATATAAAGCAATAACAACCTAGGAATATTACCATAAGGATAACCAGAATTAACTATTATTCCATGTTTTACATAACGCACAGGTGTAATAGTAAGGCATAAATTTCCATTAGCACGTATCCAAGCAGGCACATCCCCTGGATCACGATGTGGCAAGCAACACTGGACAAACATTCTAGTAACAAAACCAAGCTCATCTCGTTCAAAAACATCTTGGCTACGAATCTCAATTGCATTATTTATTAACTTTACTTCACTTGGTGAGAGATTTTTCTTTTCATTATCAGACATAGTAACTACCTAAATGCTTAATATTTTTTCGCAATTATACTACGTTAATAGATTAAGAATGCAAGTTCGATTTATGTTTAATTCGTTAGTTTATATCAAAAATTTATATCAAAAAATGCTACCAAATAAACCATTGCAGTCGATAAGGCAGGCAGGAACGCACCCTAAACGGCGAAGCTGTTTAGGGCATCTCGACAAACAAGGCAAGCTTGCTTGCGCACTCTCTGGATGAAGCGAAGCTGAAGACAGAGAGCTTGTTTGGAGAGATGGTGGATGCCTGCCTCTTTCAGCCTGTCCAACCAACAAGGATAAACCAACCGTAAAGTTCTTTTCTTCCTATCAGTTGTGAGATTTGTTGGACACCAAAATAGCTGTCTATAACTTGTTATTTGTTTGGTCAGTTAAAAAAGGTAAATTTTATGTCCAAAACTAAAGAGTTTATTAACAACTATACGTAGTCTTTATGTATGTGGCCGCCTCTGTTATACCATCTTTACCGCAAAGGTGTCGCACCTACAGCCCATCAATATATAACCGTTATTGCTGCCGAATTATCTTCGCTACTACTATGGAATTATTTTGTTATAACTACCAATTTATGTTCGTTACAAATCACGAATTATCTTCATTACTATAAAATTTTATTTATGATTATCAGACTAGGTTAGATTGAAGAGCAAAAGTGCTATCACTTTCAGTGATAGCACTTTTGCATATCCTACCTTCCTTCTAACGGCGCACATGCTACTCGTTTAGCTAACGCAAGATTAAGAAAAAAGATTACTGTTTATTAATTATTTGAGGATTAGACTGCTCGGGGTTTAAGGGTTTCTTCTAAAATCTTTATCTCTTCGTTGGTCAATCCATACAATTGATATACTAGTTTATCAATTAGCTCCTCTAAAGAATCCATTTGTCGTTGAATAATTGTTTTCTCTTGTTGAGTTTTTATACTTGAATAACGCTTATGTAAACTAAACATTTGGCCTACTAATTCAACCATTTTGCTGTGGCTAGCTGCATCTTTTTCATTAGAAAAATCCATCTTTGGAAAAGGCAAAGAAACTAATTTCTTTGCTTTTACCTGAGGAATAACTCGCGATTCTCCTTGGTTAGCAATTATATATAAAGCAAGGAAAGCTTTAGATTGAAGAATACCCATCACAGCCAAATAGTCTAATGGAGGTAACACTTTAAAAACGTACATAGCATCTGTGACAACTAGCGAATCATTTTTGTCAAAAACTAATTCAATAACTTTTGATGTTGTTATACCTATAAGCTTTGGAGATTCAAAAATTTTGGGTTTTCGTGGTCGATGAAGAGCGTACCAAGGGTGCTTTTTATTAACTACTTCTTTGCAAGTAGCTAAATGTTTAAATTTTTCTAAAATGATCTTTTATTAATGGATATTTATCTATCTCTGTTTGACGAGTTGTATAAATCAAATACTGATTCATCTCATAGTCATTATATTTTTTTGATCTGTTTTCCGGAGATACTTTCTTGCTTAATTAAATTTTTCTCAGTATCAAATAGCTTCGCGTCTTGAGAATTTAATACACAGGCTTGAGCAGCATCTGGGCTTATTCCTCTTTCAACTTTTCCATCCAAAATCTCTCGCAAATAGGGATGTTCTTGTCTAAGCCTTCTTAGTATTGTTGTGGCTTCAAGTTTTCCTGTAAAAAGCGTATGAGTGGGATCGCTATTTACTAGATTCAACCAGTCTTTATAGCAAACATTTCCCTTTAATTCGCTGATTGCTTGAGATTTTTCAAATTGCCAATTTTGAAAATCATCAAGCTGTAATAACTCTTTTTTGATAGATTACTG
>JADJPF010000006.1:305000-347321 GCA_016713405.1 Blastocatellia bacterium | reverse complement strand
TGCGGGTTAAGACCTAAATAATCACTGCGGTTGGTGTAATTATCTTGCCTTCTCTAGGTAGGAATAACTGAGAATAAACAAGCTAGGGTTGGATAAGAAAATTTGCTGTTATAAATACGTAAGTTTTGCTAAATATGAAGAACAGACTATTTCTTGATTAAATTGGACTTTTTAGATTCAAATTCAGTAGTTAGTAAAGCATTAGGACTTCCCCAATGAAATATTTTTTTCATAATAGGTAAATATTTATGGTTAGAGACTGTATGTAAAAAAAATAACTCATGTTCTTTCTCAACGGCTGACATTAAAATTAATTCATTTTCAAAATCTATTAAATTAAGATCATGTGCATATTTTGCAGCATTTTCATATTCCATAGTGTTGTTACTTTCTAATTTGCCTGCAAAATACATAGGTAAAAACCATCCTATTAAATGGCAACCTATTCCAATAACCGTTCCAATAAACCAACATTTTACTTCTTTGAATTTATTTGGCTTTTCACCAAAATAAATAAGCATTAATCCAACATTATGGCGATGCTTCCATTCTTCGTTTTCTATTTGTTGGATTTTTGCTATCTCAACAGAATTTTTAAGAGATTTCCAATGTCCTTTGTAGGCTAAGGCTGCTGCTAATTCTCCTGAATAAGCATTTAATAGTATTTCTACTAGATAATTTTGAGAGTCTTTATTATTCATTATGTTCATTATATATCCCCTTAAAGACTGAAGAGAAAAAACTCTATCTACTTATCTATATTATAATGCACTAGATAATCTTTTTTAAGTAATTGGTGAAGTAAATATGCTCCACCTTCAAGTGTTGGTGCATAGCGGCCTGTAGTGTAGCTTTTGGAACTAAGGCCACGTTGGACAGATTCGCAAATGCTCACATCTTCAATTTGTACTTGTTCGCTAGCTTTAATTGATGCTGTTATAAAATCTTCTGATGTATCTGGTAAAAAATAATAATCAAAAATAGTTAAACAATGATCCGGTGCTAAGGGGACAATCCAATTGGTGTCCATAATATTACCATAGCGATTTATCATAAAATTTGGATAAATCCATGCATAAAGGGCTTCTTTTCCTATACGCTCTTTGAAGTCTATATTGCTATTTTGGGTTGGATTTGGTGATGCTGCACAGGATTGTAATGTCCAAGTTTTGTAGTTTTCAACTTTGTAATCATCCATTTTTAGTTGACCTGCTAAACCTTTATGGAGATGGTCAACGTGATAACCACCATCTAAGTAATTGTCTATATAGACTTTCCAGTTACATTTTATTTCATAAACTCGCCTGCCTATAAATTTTAGTTCATTTGTTTGTGCTTCAACTAGCCTTTGGTCAAAACGGTTTAAGTCGTCATCTAGCGGTTTGGCATTTCCAGAAAAATCTAATAAAACAAACTTATTCCAAATTTTTAATGGAATTTCGCTTAAAGAAAGTTTTTCACGGCTAAAGTTTTTTACTCCAGCCATTTGAGGAGCTTTTTTTAATTGCCCATCTAAAGAATAATTCCAAGCATGGTAGGGGCAAACTATATCTTTAGTGCATCCTTCACCGTGCAAAAGTTCTGCGGCATGATGTCGGCAGACATTAAAAAACGCTTTTAAGTCGCCTGTTTCAGTTTTAACAATAAAGTAGGGTTCGCCACAAAATGAACCTGATAGATAAGAACCTGTTTCGCTAAATTGATCAAGGCTAGCAACAAATTGCCAATAACTAATTAAAACTTTTTTATCTAACTCAAAAAATTGTGGGTCTAAGTACCAAGATGATGGTGGAGTGTCAGCCGCCTCTATTGCAACATTGCTGTCAAATTTATTTATTTCAGATTCTAATTTTATACTCATAAATTTTACTAAGATATTATATGTTTAATATTTACTAATAATAAGATAAAACCTATTAGAAAATCTACTTTGAAGTTTCTAAGCACTCTGTAAACAAAGTATTACCTATTACTAAGCATTGAAAGCTAGCCACCAGCTTTTTATTATTTTAGACTCAATTTGTAAAATCTAAAGAAAGTCTAATAGTTAAATTAAATGGCTCGCAAGAAAAAACAATTTTCTATTGATAACCAAACAACAAAAGTAAATACAGAAAAAACACTTGTTAGTTTAATAAATTTGCCTGATGTAAAGGAAAGCTACAAAAAGCAAGCTCAAGGTGTTTTACTATTAGTGATATTAAATTTAGTAGTTTATCTACAACTAGTAAATTATCCATTTATTGGGTTTGATGATAATTATTATATTTATGAAAACTCTAATGTGTTATTTGGTATAAATTGGTCTGCGGTAAAATGGGCATTTAGCACCTATTATATGGGACATTGGCATCCTCTAACATGGATGTCATACTTACTAGATAACCAAATTTATGGCCTTAATGCTGGTAAATATCACCTGACAAATATCTTAATACATATTGCTAATAGTAGTTTAATTTTTCTACTATTATTACATTTGACTTCGCGTTATGGTGCTAGTTTAATGGTGGCAATTCTTTTTGCTATTCATCCGCTACATATTGAGCCGGTTGCTTGGATTTCTGGACGTAAAGAGTTAATTAGCACTTTTTTTGGCATTTTTGCTGTATGGGCATATTTACGATACTTAACGCAGTCAAATTGGTTACATTATGGAGTAGTTAGTCTGGGTTTATTGTTAGGTTTGATGGTAAAAGCTTTGCTTATAACGTTTCCTTTTGCGCTTTTACTGCTAGATTATTGGCCGTTAAAAAGATTTGATAAATCTTTAGCAGAAGGAATAAAGCCGTTTTTATTAAAGCTAAAAGATTTGTTTTTGGAAAAATGGTTACTTTTTATCATTATTGGCGTTTTAGCCAATGTAGCAAGAAAGGCTGCTAGAAGTGGTTCAGGAACTATAGTTAGAGTTGAAGAGCCTATAGAAGTTACTACAGGAATGAAATTGAATGCTTCAATTGTTTTTGACCTTAATGCAATAACCAACTACATTTTTTATATTAAGAAAATGTTCCTGCCTAATGGCTTAACAATGTATTATCAAGTATATATGCAGCCTAACTTTATTTTAGTAGGTTTGGCATTTTTAGTCTTGTTATTAGTTACACTACTAGCAGTTTGGTGGGCAAAGAAATACCCTTATTTTTTAGTAGGTTGGTTTTGGTTTTTAGGAACAATGTTTCCAATGACTAGGTTGCCAATAGCAGAGCGTTATACCTATGTTCCTTATCTAGGGTTATTTGTTGTAGTCGTTTGGGCGGGTGTTGGATTAAGTGAAAACTGGCAAATAAAAGAAAAGTTTTTAACAGGTTTTGCAGTAGTAATAACATTAGTTTTAATGATAATTACGACTTATCAAACTAGTTATTGGAGCAGTAGCATAGAGTTATTTAAGCAGTCTGTAGAACGTAATCCAAACAACCCAGTTATGATGTATAACTTAGCAAATGAGTATCATAAAATAAATAAGAAGGAAGAAGCCGCCAAATATTATCAAAAGACTTTGGAAATTATTCCAAGTGGAGCTTATCGAGATAATAATGAAGATCTTTACTCACGTGTTTGCAATAATTTAGGTCTTATATTTTATGATCAAGGAAAGTATGTAGAGGCCGAAGACCTTTATAAAAGAGCTTTATTGTATTCAGCTAACAATGCTCATACTTATAATAGTTTGGCACAATTAAGGGTAAAACAAAAAAATGGGGTCGAAGCAATAGAATATGCTAATAAATCTATAGCACTTAACCCACAACTTGCAGAAGTTTATGTAAATTTAGGGTTAGGATATTTACTTCAAGAAAATGTAACAGAAACAATAAAGGCTTTTGAAAAGGCTGTAAAGTTAAAGCCTGCTTTATGGGACGTACAAACAGACCTTGGAACTCTTTATGCAAGCCAAAACCGACGTGAAGATGCTCTAAGACGCTATCAATTTGTATTGAAAAATAATCCTAATCATCAAACGGCTAGGAGAAAATTAGAAGAACTTCAAGTTAGAGCAAGTATTGAAAAAAAATAGACTTTATTTTGGTTCAGGAGTCTTTCATAAGTCATCTGATAATCAGAATCAATATGAATTTGCCAATAATCTAGTCTTTTATAGCGTGCTTGATATGACCAAAAACGGGCTTCAATTCCGTTATCAATGATTTCTAAAGATGGAGAAGTAATTTTTGCTACACGAGCGTTAAAAGCTTCATCTGATGACTTGGCAATATCACTAGACGATTCTACTAAGCGAAGTTCTCTTACTACTAAATGTAAAAAGAGAGTAGCAAATTGATGTGCATTCCAATGAGGGCGGGATGTAAATTTTTCTGCTGCTAGCAATTGGGAAAAATTATTTTCATCTACTGAGCAATAAAATTTCCCATTTACTAGAATATAATTGTAATAAATATTTCCATAGCTACCACGTTTTTCAGCGCGAAAAACTCGAGCATCTGCGGGGAAGTTGAGTGGATGAGGTTCAGAAATCGAGATTTTTTCTGCTGGTAAATTAAAACGTTCTTTTAAATTATTTAAGATATATTGCTCGATTTCTTTTTCTATAGCTGTTATGCCCATCAACTAAACTCCTAAAGTTTTATTCTGCTGGTCTGGCCCGCGGTGTTAAAGTGTTATCAAGGTTTCCTGGTGTAGTTAAATAGCGAGGATTTTTAATAAAAGGATCCTTGCCTATTAATTCTGCTAATGACTTACGAAATGTTTCTGGGTCAGTCACTACACCGCGATCTAAATCTACTTTAATTTGGTCAACAATTTGACGAAAATCAGGATCTTGTAGATAAACTTCTCGAATATTATCGTAACCAGCATTTGGGCTAAAGAAGTTTTCCCAGACACCTTGCATATATTCTACGGTTGGTGGGTTAATTCCTACAGCAAAATTCTCCATATACCAAGACCTATATTCATCTAGTGCGCGTTCTGGGGTGTCAAATTCTGTGTCATTGTCGCGGTCATTAAGGACGTGATTAATTTCGTGTGCTGCTGTGCGAACCATATCAGGACGGCTATCAAGCAGACCAGGTAAATATACATTAAAATACATTGTATTTTCATAAGCAAACCCATAGAGGCTTTGTAAATCTTCAGGGGTGAAACCTTCATCAAGTAGCTCTTTCTTGGTAGGTAGCCCAAGTTCAACATTTCCTGTAGTAAGTGCTAAAACAGTATTGCGGCTTGTTGGGTTATGGCTTGGATTAAGTGCTGCATCAGCGGACAGTAGGCCAATAATGACTTGACCTTGTTGTTTTTGCATTTTGCTAAAGCCCTTATAACTAGCTGTTTGGGTAAAATCAAGTAAATCTGCGGCTAAAGCTCCTGGGCTTTTTGCCAAGCCATTTAGCGCATAGCTACGATCATTGCTAGTTAGCTTCTTAAAAAACATCGGACTATCGATCATTTCTTTAAGTTGGCCTGCAACTTGAGAATTACCTGCATTTTGTGCAAGTACATCTCTAACTAAACCTTTTTGAGAAGGGGAAAGGCGGTCAAAGCTACGACTGCTAGTTATATCACTTGGTTTTATAGGTTTTGCTGCTGTGCTTGAGGTGGCTGGCAGCCCGACGTTAGCCGCTTGACGTGTAGCTTGAGCTTGAAAGTCAGTTTTAGATTTTTCAAATTGACCAGAAAGACGAGTTAAATGCGTAGGCAAATCTTGAGTTAACTCTTGCCTCATTGCTGTGTTTTGCATCACTACATCGCGCAATGGTTCATCACTATGAGAATGATCAGATGTTTGGGATTTTTGGATGCTATCAGTTTGTTGATTATTTTGGATTGCTTGATTGATGGAGTCATTAGAGATACGCATAGGTGCTTTCCTGCCTAATTTGAAATATTTTTGTAGCTTAAAGAAATGAATGGCTATTCAGTGAAATTATCGGGCTAAGAATAAATATGTTGCCCAGAATTTTAAGAAAAATTTAGTTAACTTGCCAGGTTAGGGTTGAGTTATTAAATCGCCATTTCTTTGGCCTTAACTTATAATCAATCCTAAAGCTAAAAGATCTAATGAGGGACTACTTATTTTAAGACAGATAGGAACTAAGAGTTATGACTACAGCAATAAAAACTCTTGTTACAGAAGATGAATTATTACAAATGCCAAAAGATGGTTATAGATATGAATTAATTGAAGGAGAATTACGCCGTATGGCCCCAGCAGGCGGAGAACATGGAGTATTGGCTGCTACTTTTACTATTGCGTTAGGCTATTTTGTAGATTTACATGATTTAGGGGTAATTTGTGCTGCTGAAACAGGTTTTACACTTGCTAAAAACCCAGATACAACTCGCGCCCCTGATTTAGCTTTTGTTAGTAAAGCTCGTATTCCTGAAACAGGTATTCCTAAAGGCTATTGGTCTTTCGCTCCTGATTTAGCTGTTGAAGTTGTTTCTCCTAATGATACTTATGATGAAGTTGAAGACAAAATTGCTCTTTGGCTAAAATATGGCACTTCTATTGTTATTGTTATAAATCCTCGTAGACGCAATGTCAAAGTCTATCGGTCTTTAACCAATATCAACATTTTTAACACTGCTGACACTTTAACTTTACCTGATATGTTTTCTGGATTTTCTTATCCAGTTGCAAAATTATTTCGCTAAATTAAAAATTTTCTTCTAATTTTCCCCTATCTTTTGGAACTTTTCGCGGGTTGTTTAGTCTACAAGCTAAAACTACAAAACAAAAACTTGTCGATTAATCACTAATTTCTTAAAAGTAGGGGAAAGTATTATGAAAGCTGCACTTTGGCATTGTTTTTTAGGGCTACTATTTTTATTAGTTGCTTTTGCTAATACACTAGCTCAAGGTATTGTTGATTGTGGGATACCGGGAGAAGGCGTTTTAGTAAGAACCGGGCCTAAACCGCTACCTATACCGCTTAAAAATACGGATGTAAAAATATCTGTTTTTGGGTTTGTTGCTTCTGTTGAAGTAGAGCAAACCTTTGTTAATTCATTTTCAGAAAATATTGAAGCTGTTTATGTTTTTCCTCTTCCTGCTAATGCTGCTGTAGATGATTTAGATATAGTTATAGGCAAACGCAAAATTCAAGGCCAAATAAAAGAGCGTGAAGAGGCTCGCCAAAGCTATGAAATAGCTAAATCGGCAGGTATCAAAGCAGCACTTCTTGAGCAGCAACGTCCTAATATTTTTACTTCTGCTGTAGCCAACATTGAACCCAATAGCCAAATTGTAGTCAAAATTCATTATACAGAGCGAATTGCTTATGATGACGGGACTTTTAGACTAGCTTTTCCTATGGTTGTTGCTCCTCGCTATATTCCTGCGGGTATGGAAATAAAAGACGGAAAAATAAAAAAAGTACATGGTGGGCGTTTTATTCCTGTACCTGATAAAGACAAAACTGTTGTGCCAGATGCAGATAAAATTACTCCTCCAAACCTACCTGCAAATATCAGACCTGGAAATATTTCACTTTCTGTAGAACTTCAAGCAGGCTTTCCTATTAAAAAATTACAATCAATGGCACATGAAATTAAGTCGGATAAAATTGCACCTTCTCATTATCGAGTGCAGCTAAATCGGCAAGATGAAATACCTAATCGGGATTTTGTTTTAGAGTATAGAATTGCAGGCGAACAACCAGAAGCAGCCGTAATGCTAGCAACTGATCAAAAAGGCGAAGGCTATTTTTTAATGATGGCTGCACCGCCTTCAGACTTTCAAACTAAAGATCTAGTAGCTAAGGAAATGATCTTTATCGTTGATACTTCAGGCTCAATGCAAGGAATCAAAATAGAACAAGCTAAAAATGCAATGCGTAGCTGTTTACGCGGGCTAAATCCTCAAGATGATTTTAATATCATTCGGTTTTCTAGCGGGTTTCAACCGCTTTGGCCTAAGTCACTATCTGTTACTCAAAGTAACATCAATCAAGCAGACCAATTTGTTAATAATTTTCGTGCTGAAGGTGGAACGGAAATGCTTAATCCGCTAATGCACGCCCTACAAAACAATAAAGCTATGCCAGGACAACCAGCAAAAGCTCGCGTAATTGTTTTTATTACTGATGGTCAAATTGGCAACGAAGCCCAGCTTTTACAAGCAGTTAAACAAAACCTTGGTCAAACAAAAATTTTTACTTTTGGTATTGATAGTGCGGTCAATGAATATTTCTTAAGAAAACTAGCTGAAATCGGTGCTGGTACAGCAGAATTTTTACTTCCTACACAACAAAACTTTGAGACAGTTATTAATAAGTTTCAATCTCGTATCTCTGCGCCAATGTTAACTAATATTGCTATTGATTGGGGACAAATGGAAGTAAGCGATTTTTACCCAAACCCAGTACCAGACCTTTATGTTAATCAACCAGTGTTTATAACAGGGAAAATCAAAGCTACAGGAAATAGAGAACAAGTATTTATTAAAGCTTTAAGTGCTGTTGGACTTAGCACTTTGCCAGTTTTAATTGATACATCTAGCAGCAATATACGTTTACAAGCAATTTCTGCACTTTGGGCTAGAGGCAAAGTTGACCGTTTAAGTAATGATTTAATTGAGACACCAAATAACCAAAATATTAAGCAAGAAATTACCCAACTAGGCTTAAAACATAAGCTTGTAACACAATTTACTTCCTTTATTGCTTTAGAGGAAAAAAATATTGTTCCAAAAGAAGGTGGCAAACCTCAAACAATTCTAGTTCCAGTTCCAGTTCCAGCCGATTGGCAAATAGCGCAAGATCAGGATGATGAAAGCGAACTTGAAAAAGCTCGTCGAGAGGCTACAGTGCAAAACTTTAATGCTTTTGGTGCATCTGGAGGAGCAAGACCAGGAAATGCTGTTCCTAGAATGGCTGAAAAGAGAAAAGTGCAGCCTGCTCCACCATCACAACCAACACCACTAAGAAAAAATACTATGACATCATCCAAACCTGCATCAGCAGCAAATATGGCTGGTGTAAGTGCAGATCAAAGAAGTATAGCTGAACCAAATGCTAGACCTGCTGAAATGCCAGCAGATCTAAAAGCTGGTGCTAAAAAAGATAATGCTGCTAGTGTTGATAAACTTGGAAAAGCTACTGAAAGAGAAATTGATTTAAGTCGTGCAGAATCTAAAAATAGTGCTAAGGAAGAAGCTTTAGCAGATGCTACTGTAGCTTTAGATGAAGTAGAACGCTACCTTGGCAGAAATCAAGCTGTAAGTGGTGCTTGGGCAGATGCTGATCAAAACGTTTTACGCACTACTGCTATGTCAACACTAGCATTTGTAATTAATGGAAACACTGCAAGGAAAGGTATTTATCAACCTCAACTACGTCGCTCAATAGAACTTCTAACAGCTAGTATTGATGCTAATGGAGTTTTAAGAAATAAAAATGGTGATGTGGCTGATACTCAAACCATAGCAATCACACTTTGGGCAATGAGTGAAATTATTGCAGATTCACCAAGCGCAAATGTCAGTAAAGCAGCAGAAAAACTACTGACTAATCTCTTAAAACTACGTGATAAAGATGGTTTATGGGTTGCTCAAGAAGGCGGCAAAGCTGACTTAAATGCAACAGCATGGGTAGTTTTAGCACTAGAAAGCGCGAAGAAAGCAAATCTAAGTTTTGATCAAAGCCTGATTAGCAGCGGACAAGAAGCTTTAGCAAAAGGCGGAACTAGCAAAATTGTTTTAGCTAATTTGGTTAAAGAGCTTAATTTAACAGCTTCTCAACCAATTGCACAAGCAGCAGCACGCTACTTGCTACTTTCTCAAAAATAAAGTAATTAAAAAGTAGTTAAAAAAATTCAATAAAACAAATGCCCCTAGCCTAGTTTGGAAGGGGCATTTGCTTTTATTTTAAGGCCAAGTTTAGTAGCTTAAGTAGCCAATCAAAAGTTTGTTGCAACACTTGTTTAGCATCTTTAGAAAAGGAAATAAAAGGCAATGAGTAGTAAAGAGAAAAATTTGTCGGATTTAATTTTAAGAGCAAATAAAGTAACAGATGAAACTCTAACGATCTTTGGAAAACTAGCACCACAACAACTTAATTGGAAGCCAGACATAAACCAATGGAGTATTTCACAATGTTTTGATCATTTAAGAACAGCTAATGAAGCTTATTTCCCTATTTTGAAAAAAGTTTTGAATGGAGAGAAAAAAAACACTTTTTGGGAAAGCATGCCATTACTCCCCATGTTTTTTGGAAAAATGCTAATTAAATCAGTTGCTCCTGAATCAAAATCTAAATTGAAAGCTCCAAAGGTCTTTTATCCATCAAACAGCAACATTGAAGGGGATATTATCCATAGATTTGTTGAGCAGCAAAACCAAATGGTTAAATGTATAAAGGCTACTGAAAGTTTAGATTTAGATAAGATAATAATCTCATCTCCTATCACTAATCTAATTACTTATAGCTTAATGGATGCTTACAGGGTCATTGTTAATCATGAAGAAAGACATTTTCTTCAAGCAAAAAGGGTTTTTCATTCAAATGGCTTTCCTACTTAACTTTCAGATAAACAAAAATCCCAAACTAAGTTTAAGAAATTAAAAAATATTTTAACTAGAGAAAACTTATTAGATAAAGTGTCCTTATTAGACTTCCTTGCAATAAAGAGTTACAAAAATTTGGCTGTTAATGTAATAATGTTAAGCAGTTAGAAACAAACTTAACATTATGAGTAAAACAGCGGAAAATCCAGAACAACAAAATATTCCTGTTGATGAAGCTACTAAGTTTTTTCTAGGTGCCCGTTCAGCCTTAAAAATCGGTGATATGGGTGCTGCTGAAAGGTTGCTTCGTCGTGCTTTGGATCTATCACCAAAAAATTACTTATATATGTTAGCTTTAGCTCGGTTGCTGGTTCAAATGGACAAAAACCAGGCTGAAGCAGAAAAGCTTTTACTTGATTCTAGCGAAGTAGATGTTAATGCTGTAGAACCTAGACTAATACTTTCTGCTGTTTATGAGAAGCAAGGACAAAAACAAATTACCGTTGCTATTCTAAAAAGTGTAATTAACCTTGACCCAACTAATTTTGTTGCTCGCCGTAAATTGACCCAACTTAATAGCGAGTTTCCCTTAGAAATAGAAAAACATCCCTTTAGAGACGAAGTTCTAGCTCAATGTTCTTTAGTGGCAGAAGATTTAATTGCTCTAACAATAGAACCTTCGCCATTAGAAAATAAAGTTGTTTCAGAAGTAAGCCAAGAGGAAGAAAGTTTCTCTGTTGTTGATTCAGTTCCAATAAAAATAGACACTACCCCATTTGTTGACCAAGATTTGCTAGATGAAGAAGATAGTGATTTTGGTAGAATTACAGCAGAAATTTTAGCTGCTGATATGCCAGAATCCTTAATGCAGGAACCAGAAATAGATGATCCTCAAATATTACCAACTGAAGGAAGCGTTTTTGATTCTCCTGATCCTGTAATTACAACAAATAATGATGTTTGGAGTAGCTCAAAAGAAGAAACCGTTGTAGAAGTTTTAAGATTAGAACCAGATAAACTTATTATTATTATTCGCCGATTTTTCTACGCAGTTAAAGATCAACTAGGTAGAGAAAATGCTTTTTTACTACTTACCCGATCAAAACAACAAATAGAAGCAATTTATCCAGAATTAGACTATTTTGAACTTCAAGAAGATTATAAGATTATAGAATTTGTATCTAATGAAGATACAGTTGGCAAACGTACATTAGAAGCTATTGCTACCTGGATGTATCTGTATATGATTTTACTAAAAGAAACTTCTATACTTAGAGAAGAAGCTAGAGAAAAAGCTTTAGAGCAGGCTTTAATAGTTAGAGAAGAGGTTATAGAAGAAAAATTCTTCCAACAATATTTTAGTAATATTCAAATTTAACATATCAATAAAAACTGAAATTAAGGTTGTAAAAATTTTATGGATTTTGACAAAGTTAAAAAAGTAGCTACACGTAGCTTAAAGCTTTTAACATTGGTTTTAGTTTTAGCAGCAATGTATGTTTGTTTTATACCTCCTTTTGGTCAATTGCCTCGTGCAGATAACTTTGGAGTAATAAAAGTTGAGCCATCAGAAAACGCATTTACAGATTATGATCTAGCCGTAAAAGCCCTAGAAGAAAGCAAAAAAAACTTTCCAAGGTTTAATAATCTTCCACATGACAAACTTATAAAAGGACTTGAGCCACTAAATGAGGAAAGTCACCAATGGTTAGATCTAAATAAAAAAACTATAACACATTTGTTAGAAGGGGCTAAAAAATCAAAATTTCAATTTTATAATCGTGTTCCAATTTTTTCTGATGGGACAATTAATTTTGTTTCTGCAAGAGAATTATTTAATTTAGCTAATTTACAGACAAGAGCATTAATTGAAGAAGGAAAATTAGAACAAGCTGCGGAGATAGCTTTAGCTGCTTATAAAATGGCAAGTTATCTTAATACTGACCCTAATAGTGGGCTACTTTTCCCTTTAGTTTCAGAAGTTTGCCGTGACATTATGGCTAAGGTTTTATTTGATTTGATAGCCCAAGATAACCTTAAATCAGATACATTAATTATTATTGCTAAAGAAATGCAAGATGCTGATAGTAAAGTAGGTAGACCTTACGAAGTAATGTTAAGAGAGTGGCGAATTGCTCAAATTAGTTTAGATAATACATTAGTTGGAGAAGTAGAAGAAAAAAGAGACGAATACTTAAAAAAATACTTAAAAGCTAATTATTTGCCATATGGCTTAAAGCAACGTTTATATAAACACTTAATGGAAAAAATTCAAATGAATATCTTTTTATTAAGTGTTCCTCTAAAACAATGGGATTTTGCATCAACAAAAGCAGCAGAAAAACTTTCTGATAAACTATCAGAATCTATTATTGATAGTTTTTTAAGAGATATTGTTCAGTCTCATTCCCGTTCAACAATGCGAATGCTTTATATGGGGCAAGCTTGGGTGCTGCTCTAAGAGCATTGGCTATTTGTGAGGCTTATAAAAAAAATTAATGGCCGATTTCCTTCTAGCCTTGAACAAGCTTTTGAGCAACTGAGAGAGAAAGCAGATTTAAGAACACCTATAGACCCAATTACAAGAAAGGCTATAAAGTATCGATTAGAAGATGAAAAGCCTGTTATTTGGCTGCTTGGTACAGATGGTCAAGATGATGGCGGTGTAAATAATTACACAAAAAATCAAGCAAATATGTATCCCGAAGGTCAAGACTTAATCTTTTTCTATAAAGAAAAACCTGCTTGGTTAAACTAAATGCTAGGATGTTTTTGCAGAAAATACCTATATCAAAACTTAAAGAAGTAGCATTTGTGTTTCTTAAACTTGGAACATTGGGTTTTGGTGGGCCTGCTGCCCATATTGCGATGATGAAAGAAGAAGTTGTGGAGCGTCGCAAATGGCTAACAGAAGAAAAATTCTTGGATTTAATTGGAGCGACTAACCTTATACCTGGCCCAAATTCAACAGAAATGGCTATTCATCTAGGCCATCTTAGGGCAGGCTGGCTAGGGCTTTTGGTTGCAGGAGTTTGTTTTATTTTACCAGCCGCAATTATTGTTCTGTCTATAGATATGGTTATATGTTCGCTTTGGTAAATTAATTGAGGCTACAGGCTTACTTTATGGTGTAAAACCTGTAATTATTGCTGTAGTTTTACAAGCTCTTTGGGGACTTGGACGAACTGCTATAAAAAATAAACTTTTAGCTTTTTTTGGTTTGATCTCGCTAACCTGTGCTTTTGTTTCTATTAATGAATTACTGATTTTATTTGGTGCTGGCTTTTTGGCATTAGTTTTTCATTGGGCAAAAAACTTTAATCATAAAAAACTATCTTTTCTAAATTTAACTACAAGTTTATTTATTTTGCCGGCTTTAAGAACAACAGAAACACAAACTTCAAATTTTGGGTTATACCCGCTGTTTCTTTTTTTCCTTAAAGTCGGCTCTGTGCTATTTGGTAGTGGGTATGTTTTGCTAGCTTTTTTACGTAATGACTTAGTTATAGCAAAAGGTTGGCTTACAGAAACGCAACTAATTGATGCAATTACAGTTGGTCAAATAACTCCAGGGCCTGTTTTTACCACAGCAACCTTTATTGGTTATGTGTTAGGCGGCTTTTGGGGTGGAATAGTTGCAACAGTAGGGATATTTTTACCAGCTTTTATCTTTGTTGCTATTAGTAGTTTTTTAATTCCTTACCTACGTAAATCATCTGCCGCTGGAGCATTTCTTGACGCGATAAATGTTGCATCTCTTGCATTAATGGCCGCTGTTACTTGGCAACTAGGCAAAACAACAATTATTGATTTAACAACTATTTTACTATGTCTATTTAGTGCTGTTTTACTAATAAAATTTCGTGTTAATTCAGCCTGGCTTGTGTTTGGAGGGGCAATAGTTGGAATTATCTTTAGCTGGTGAAAATAATGAGGAGAATAATAAAATGAATGGTATCAATAAATTAACTATTATAGCTTTAATTTTAGCTTTTACTGCTTTTGTCTTGTCTCTTTCAAACTCTTTACAAACTTCTACTTCTGTTCATGCTCAAGGTGCAACAACGCAATGGCTTAAAGGGACTGAGGAAGAAAAATTTATACAAATTGAAAAACATCTTCGTGGATTTGATCATGCAATGGCAGAAATTTCTTATAGATATGGGGAACTTTATTTTGCAGGCTCAAAGAAAAATTGGGATTATGCTAAATACCAAGCCGAGAAAATAGATTTAATTATGAAACTAGGGCTAGAACGTCGCCCAAAACGCTCTGAATCCTCCCAACCTTTTATTAATGAAGCAATTCCAAACCTACAAAAAGCAATTGCTACGGCTAATCAAAAACAATTTTTTGCTGAAATGGAGCGTTTTCATAATGCTTGTGTAGCTTGTCATCGTGCAGAAAATGTTTTGTATTATCGTGATTCTGTAGAAAGAATTCGTCAACAAGGACTACAAAGCTTAAGAACTAGAAAATCTAAAAAATAAGCTATTTTATCTGTGTTTTTACATAAAGTTAAAAGCTGAATCATCATAAATAGTTCTAAGAAATCCTGGACGTAAAGCAGTAGGTTTTACACCTTTTGCAATGTCTCTAAAACGTAGCAGGTGTATTTGTCGCCAAGCAAACGTGCCTGCTATTGTATCAGCATAAAACATCCCTTTTGGAGTTAGTTTTATTTCTTCTGTGCCTATTTCAATCAATCCTTTTTCAGCTAGACTTGTAAATTCAAATGGAAAATCATCAAATGGATCTTGATTAAATATAGCTTTGTAATCTTTTCTATTAAGCCCTAAAAGAACTACTTTTCTTGTTAAATAAAGTATTTTCATATCCCTTATTTGATAAACAAAGCTTTTACTTGCAGATGGATTTCTATTAATAAGCTCTGAATATTCTGTTGAGCTTTCTGGATTAAGTAGTTTAAGCGCGTGATGGAATTTTTTATCAGAAATTAATGTGATAGCCGAAGGCCCAAAACCTAAGAGATCATACTTTTCTGGTCTATAACCATAATCTTCATAAACAAAGCGACAAACTCCATGTCTAATGTCTGACTTTTCAAAGTTAGTTAATGAATTTTGCAAATAGCCTTTTGAAAGCAAGTATTCACGTAGCTTAAGCCAATTAGAAGCCGACTTTGTATTATTTGGGAGTTCTAAGAGTAATTGATCATCTAGTGACCATTCTGTTCCTAAACCTTCAAACATTACAAGGTGATACAAACATATTTGATCAAAGCCTATGTCTATGGCGTGGTCAATATCTGCTTTCATTTCTGCTAAAGACTGCCCTGGAAGGTTGAAAAGAAGGTCACAAGAAACAATGTAGTTAAGTTTATGGGCAGACTTTACAACTTCATTTATTTTATTTTTATCACCAAAAGCACCTCGTCCCATACGCTTTATTTGTGCGGTGTTAAAGGTTTGAACGCCCATACTTATTCTTAACTGTCTTACGGGCATTTCTTCTTTTAATACTTCTAAAATAGTAGGTTTATGAGTAATAAAATATATGGGAACGCCTTCTAAAGTTACTTCTGCTTGGCTAAGATCTATGTGGTTGTTAAGAGTTTGGCATAAATCTCTAAACAAATTAGGCGGGGTTAAATTGGCAGTCCCTCCACCAAAATATAATGCTTCAACATCAATGTTAAGAAAAGGGTTTTGGTCAAAAAAGAAATCTATTTCTTTAATTACATCTTTAACAATATGGTCTACTTTTGTGTTTGTATAAATTTCATGTGGAAAAGTACAAAAACCACATCCTTTAACACTTGGATTACAAAATGGATGAGGCAACACACCAACAATAAATTTTCTATTAAGCTCTGAAAGCAAATTTAGTTGGAATTGTTCAAGATCTGCTCTGTTTTCCAAATGTGTTTGCTTCATAAGCGGAGACATTGGATAACCATGCAAAAGACGATGGCGTTGAGGGCGTTTCATACGTCTGTTTATCTCATTATTTACTGAATCTGTAAGCCATAATGAAAATAAATAATTTAGAAATTCTAAGTTATCCTTGTTATTAATACTCTCATCAAAAAACATTCTTGCCGAACCAACAATAGAAATTGTTCCCTTGCCTCTCTCAAGACGCAAAAAGACATATTTATCACCTAAAAATGTTTGATAATCACAACCAAAAATTTCTTTATAGTCAAAGTTTATCCAACGGGTTGTACCCTCTATTGCTACAGCATAATCTGGTACTTTTAGAGAATGTGTAATTTTTAAAGAATCATCATTTTTATCTATAGATTGACTTAAAAGTTCTTTATAGCTTTCTTTTATGGATAATGTGCAACCAACTTGATAAGATATGCTACTTTTATGATTAAGTAATTTTATAGTGTCAATTTCTACTTGAGGATTAAATAAAATGTTTTGTGGAAGACCGTCTACAGGAAAAAGACCTGGAGTTAAATTATATCCATTGGTTGTTTCTACTATGCCAAGGCAACTGTTATCAACTTGAATGCTTTTGGTAATTTCTCCAAAAGGTAGGCTTGGTAAATCATAACCATGAGGTACTTGATCACCTCCCATTGTTGAAAGTAAAAGCAAGTTTCCGCCCTGTTCAACCCAGCCTTGTAATACAGTTGATTCGTCTTCTGTAAAACTGTTTATAGGAACACCTATAAGAATTGCACTAAATGGAATAATTTTTTCCCATGATAATTCTTCATCTATTAACTCTGTCCGATAACCTTGAGCGCGTAAAAGATCAAAGAAAATAGTAAAATCACTGTTGTTTGGAACAACATATTCAAAATGACTTCCAGTTATTGCTATTAAATTTTTCTTTTTGCCTTGCATAACTTAGCTTTTGCTACTTGCTTAAAAGAGATTTCCTGTTTTTGAAAAGACTTAGGTTTAGTCTAAGAAGTTGGATTTTAATCTGGTAAATACTTGCTTAATGTGCGATTAACAGCACTAAAAACAGCCTTTACAGGTGTGTGCATTATGGGTAGGGAAACTAAATTGCTACCAGAAATATATTTATCTTTATTATTTTCAGTAACCTTAATTACTACAATAAAAATTCCCATCTCTGTTTTATGTGAATAGGTTTGCCCAGCATCAGCTAAAGATAACTTTACACTGCTAGGAAGTAGATAATTAATAGCTTTTACTGTTGCCACTGCCATAGATTCAAAATTATTATCTTCAGAATGAGAAATAACTTCACCAGTAAAAACTTGCTCATGAAAACTGATTGTAACTTTTAAGTGCCAACGGTTGTCGGGTAAGGCTATACAATCAGCACCTCTAAGTTTAAGGCGTTCTAAATTAGCCATAGATTTGGGCCATCCTTATTAAGTAAAAATTATAGGGCGTATTATTTAAGCTATTTTAAGCCTAATAGAAACCTAAAGCACGAAATTTTATTTCATTTAAGAAATAATCATATAAAGTTAGATCCTCATGCGATCTATCATACCCAACTAACTCTACATAAGCCCGTCCTGTGGTAGGTTTACCTGAAAAAGTGCCATTAACCGTATTTGCACCTTCCCAGTAAACAACCATTGTTGATCCTCGTGTGTCTAGTTCTTGGCAACGTAAAACAGGATCAATATTTAATTCAGCTTCTAGTGCTGGGATACGTAATTGCCACCCACTAGGATAAGTTGTATTAGTAATAGGACTAGTCCATTCACCAGTTGGGATAATAGAAAATTCATCTAAGCCAAAACGTCTTGTTAGGCCTTCTGCATCAATTAATGTTGCTTCAGAATAGCGGGTAGGTTTTCCATCCATTCCACGAATAATAAAAGCCATAATTTCTTGATTATTATCAAGTTGTAGTGCAAACCAGTCCCAACCTTGGACTTTTTCTTTCATTGTCCAAGTTCCAAATTCATGATCCATCCAGGCTGAACCTGTTACAGAGTAATGCTTTTCTCCAATAAATAACTCTCCATTAGCTTCAAATCGTGTGTAGGAAAGATAATAAGATGCCTCACCTGCATCTTTATAACTTAAACCATCTTCACCTTGTTTAATTATGGGTTTGGTTGGCTTAAGCACTAATTCTAGTTGTGTTTTATTCATAGTAGCAGTAAGGATATGATGACCATTTACCTCACGAACTCGCCAATTATCTAACCAAACGTTATGGCAGTCTGTAGATGCTCCAGCAGGTCTACTTCCATCAAGCGATCGACGATGAGCATAACGAAATTGTTTTGCATTAATGTCTGTAATTGCAAAATGAGCATAATAACTTATAGGAGTAAGTACACGCATAGGGATAATTTTGCCTAAGCGATCCAAAGCTGTCTGACGCTTAAAAAAAACCAGTTCAAAACCAAATTGAGCATCTCCACTTTGTAAGTGTCCTGTGTAATACCACCATTCTGTTTGTACATCATCATGTGCAAAGGTGTCACGAGGTAGTTCAACACTGCGATCAGGATGCGCTTTTGATAAGGCTTCGGCTGGGCCAAAAATTACTTCTACCACACTATCAACAACTTGCGTGGCTGCCTTTTCTAAATCTTCTAAGATTTTGTCTAACACAGTCTTAACTCCTTAATGGAAAATTAGGGCTATTTTATTCCCTTTTCTTACTTCAAGAAATAGCTAAACCAGAATGTTTAAGAATTTTCGGAAAAAAGAAAAATTTTCTCCAATTTTCTGCGAACTTTTATTTTCAAGTCTCGTTAACGGTGTTAACTTTCTTGTGGATGTTAATTCAAAAAATATAATTTAATAAATCAACTTTGTTAACTTAGGTTAGATTAAGGGAGGATGTATGAAAAAATTTGCTAGCTTGGTAATGGCTTTGGTAGTAACAGTTTTATTTTCCGCTAATTTAGCTTTAGCTGAAATTAAAGAGAAAAAAGTAGATTTTAATAGAGATGTAGTAGTTAATGGAACTGTAGTAAAAAAAGGTAAATATACAGTTAAGTTTGATGATCAAACAAATGAAATGACTATTTTGAAGGGTGATAAAGTAATAGCTAAATCTAATGCTCGCAAAGGCTTACGCAATGTTAAAGCTGCGACAACAGAAATAATGGTAGTTAGAAAAGATAATGATAGTATTTTGAAAGGAATTATTTTAGAAGGGGATCAAGAAACTATCCTACTAAGCAATGATACTGTAAATACTTCTCCTCAATAAAATAAAATAGAGTGCATTTTTTTAAGGGCAAACGAGGGGAATTGATAGGCTGATAGGTAAGAAAAACTATCAGCCTTTTTTATTTGTTGTATAAAGTAATTTTGCTAATAGGAAAAATGATTTTTTGCTTTAAGAATCTTGCTTGCGTGTGTTTGAGCTTACTGTTAAGATAGCCTTCTTGTTAGATACCTTATTTTAAAGATCAACTATTTTAAGTAAACCAAATATATTCAACAATTTAGGAGGAAAGTCATGTCTGCTTCTGGTAAAGACGGGCAAAAAGCGGCAGAGCCTCAACGCGCAAACCTACAGGGGGCAAATCTACAAAGAGTTAATCTAAGTAATGCCAAACTCAATGGTGCTAGCTTTGTTGGTGCAAATTTAAGCGGTGCAACACTAATGAAAACTGAGCTAGTAGGAGCAAATTTACAAAGAGCTAATCTTTCTGGTGCAAATCTTAGCGAAAGTAATTTAACAGGTGCAAATTTACAAGCTATTAATTTAACAGGCGCAACCCTGGCAAAAGCTAATTTAAGCAAAGCAAATCTACAAAATGCTGAACTAAGCGGTTGCAATTTAAGTGAATCAAATTTAATAGAAGCAAATTTAATAGAAGCAAACCTGACAGAAGCAAAACTAGTAAAAGTTAATATTCAAGCTGCTACTTTAAGTAGAGCTAATTTGACTAAAGCACATATGGCAGAAACAAATCTAAAAGGTGCTGATATGTCAGAAATTAACGCTAGTGAAACAGAATTTAGCCGAGCTAATCTTTCACAAGCCAATTTACTTAAAGCAAACTTAGAAAATGCTAAATTATCAGGAACAAAGTTTAACCAAGCTGTTTTATCAGAAGTTAATATGAAAATGGCTGAGGCTGATCAAGCCATTTTTGAAGGTGCAGATCTAACAGGTGCTAATCTAACTGAATTAAAAGCTAATCAAGCTAATTTTCAAGGGGCTAAATTAAGTAGTGCCAAATTAACCAAAGCACATTTGGCAGGAGCTACACTTCAATTAGCAGACTTAAAAAATGCTCATCTAACAGGAGCAAATTTAGCAGGAGCAAATTTAAGTGATGCTGTTTTAGAAGAAGCAGATCTTAAAGAAGCAAGCTTAAAATCTGCTGTTTTGCTAGGAACGAATCTTTCTAAGGCAAATTTATCTCATAGTAATCTTAGCGAAGCAAATCTAAGAGGAGTTATTGCACAAGGAGCAGATCTTTCACACGCCCATTTAACAAAAGCTGATCTAACAGGCGCAGACTTAAGCACGAGCCAAGCAGAACAAGCAGATTTTTCACACACTAGGTTAGATAACATTAATTTAACTGGTGCTAACTTAAAATCCGCTAACATTCAACATGCTTCTTTGCTACAAGCAAATCTTTCAGATGCAAATCTTTCACAAGCAAATTTAACAGGTTCAAATCTTTCACAAGCAAATTTAAGCAAAGCAAATCTTTCACATACAAACTTTGGAGGTGCAACTCTAGCAAAAGCAAATTTAAGTGAAGCAGTTTTGCAAGAAGCTAATCTATCAGGTGCAAATTTAGCTGAAGCAGATTTGTCAGGTGCAGATCTATCAGGTGCAGACCTTGCAACCCTGTTTATGGCTATGAGTGGGGTTTCAATTCCTTTTGAAGCAGAACCAACACCAGAACCAGTTGAAGAACTTGTTACTGAAGTGGCTACACCAATTGCAGAAACAGTTAACACCCCAGAACCAGCTATAGCTGAAGAAGAGACCTCTCCAGTTGCTGAAACAACTTCTACATCAATAGAAGAAGCCAAAACAGAAACTCTTTCAGAAGAAATATCTATAAGCTCAGAACCTGTTGCAGAAGTTGCTGGAGGCTCAGAACCTGTAGCTGAAGAACAAACTTCCACCAGGCCATCAACCTTATCTGATATGCCAGCCGTAATAGTTGATGAAACTGTTGCTAGTGCAGTCCAAGTGCCAGAATCTTTACCAGAATCTTTACCAGAATCTTTACCAGAAATGTTAGAAATGCCAGATTTGCCAGAAATGTCTCAACCCGATAGTAGCAATGAGCCAGAACAAACAAATGAAGTTACAAGTGATGAAGAAGCAGATCAAAAGCCAATGTTTGAGGCTACAATAGCACTAACAAAAGACAAAATCGGTGTAGGTGTTCCATTAATGCTTGAACGCTCAGACACAATCCCTCTAAAACCAGAAGCTATTGGTACTAGCTCCTTAGCGGATATTTTAGGCTTAAATGAGGAAATGCAAGGACTTCCTTCTCCAGAACAAATAGAGGTAGCAAAAAGACCTGTTGCACCTCCACCACCAAAAATAACTCCTTTGCCCAACCCAGCTAAAGAAGAAAAAAACCAACCTCAACGCATGACAACAACTAATCCAAAACCAGTTAAACTTCCTCCAGAAACTGAGGAAAGAAAGAAAGCTCGTCATACTGCACGAGGTCTTGTTTCTCAAATGTTTGCTTCTAATCGTAAAGTCGTCCAAGATGCTTTACGTAAGGGAACATTTTATGAATCACTAAAGGAGCAATTAGCTAGTGCTAGAAAAGAGTATGAACGCCAAATTTCTCGCCAAGTACGCGAAGAATTTGACTATTTCCAACTTGAACTAGATGTCAGAATCCAGGCTATGAAGAAAGAAATTAACTAAATTTAATTTTCCTAAAAATTCCTTAATGCCTAGTTTTACTAGGCATTTTTTGTTTAATTACCCATAAACTTATTAAAATAATAACTATAACTAACACTATCCCCCATAAATAATTAGTTATAGATGATTTGCTAGTTGCTTGATTTACACTAATTTCAATAGGGATTTTTTCAGCAATGATAATATTAGGAATAATTACCTGTGTATTTAGGCCAGGTTTTGACATTAGCAGAGTTAGTTTATAACGTCCTGTTTTAGGAAAACTTACTTCTGCTAAATAATTACCTGCTGCTTCTGTTGCTAATGCGTTGCTAAATAAAGGTTTTATCTGTTCTGATGGATCTTGTTTTTCTAAAACAAGGTTAAAAACTGCTGTAATGTTTACACCTGTAATAGGTTGGTTATTTGCTAAATCTGTTAACAGTATTTCCATTAAAAGACGTTCTTTAGGCAACTGACTAGGATATTTAACAACAACTTTTAGATTACTGCTTTTTGCCCCTCTAACATTTAACTTTCCTTTAGGGGCAATTTCTGTATTTGTTATGTTATCTGCTTCGTCATGAGCTAAAACACTAAGTGAAATTAAGTAGCTACTTAGACTTATCAAAAGCGTTAGTAGTAACATGCAGATTGGCTTGGAAAAAATAATTTTTGAGGGCATAATAACCTGTCTATTTGGCTTTAGCTAAAAAGCTAACAATCTGCCTAAAATTCTAGCTTTTAATTTAACTTAAATTAAGGGAATTTAGCATAATGACTAGTTTATTTACTGGCAAGTAGAAATGTATTGATATATGGAGAAGAAGTAAGTGAGTACAGAACAAAGAAAACTTTGGGAAAAAGAAACACATGAAAATAAAGTAGAATCCTTTTATGGCTGGGGCGTAGACAATTTTGGAGATTTCCATAATGGTTATCTAAACTTTGGATTATGGGAAAGCGGCCTAAAAACCTATTTAGAAGCAGCAGAAAATATGGTTCATCGTATTGCTACAATTGCAGGTGTTAACCAAAATAGCCATTTGTTAGATGTAGGTTTTGGTATGGGAACACAAGATGTTTATATTTTAGAAAAATTTAGCCCACGCAAAATAGATGGTTTAGATGTTACTTGGAAACACGTTGAATTAGCTCGTAGACGTGCAGAAAGATTTAAGTGTGGCGATCGAGTAGAGTTTCATCATGGTACAGCAACAAAAATTCCTTTTCCTGATGGCTATTTTACTAATGTAATGAGTATTGAAGCACCTGAACATTTTGACACTCGCCAAATGTTTTTTGAAGAATCCTATCGTGTGCTTAAACCAGGTGGTGTTATTGGAATAGCTGATTATACGCTAAAACGCGAGCCAAGAAATTTTATCGAAAAAGCTGTACTAGGTGCGGTTGTTTCTCTATGGAAAGTTCCTCAAGATAATGTTTACTCTACAGAAACTTACCGACAACGCTTAGCTAAAGTTGGATATAAAAATATTGATATTCAAGAGGTAGGAGCTTTAACTATACCCGGCTACTACTATGAACAAAAACGCCCAGAAGTTAAGGCAGAACTAGCTAAAATTCGCGGTTTTGTAGCAGGACGACTTGGTTTTATTATTGATATTTTTCTCTTCCAAGCTTATCAATACGGACTTTTAGAGTACATACTTGTACATGCAGAAAAGAAATAAATATTAAAAACCAGCTTAAATTGTGTTTTTACTTTAAGCTGGTTTTCCTGACATAGTTATTCTTGTTTTAGTTAATATACTCTTTATGGTTGTGAATAACAGCTACGCTATCTTCCCCCGGGCCATAAAATAGAGGTTCTCCGCAATCAGAACAGTAAGTTTTAGGTAAAATCCCTTCTAAAACTGTTACTTCTGCTTCAATTTCACTAGCTATTGCAACAATTGCTGTAGAAATATCTTCTGGATCATCTAAATCTGGGTTAATTGTCCAAAGATAATGGAAAAATGCTGGTTTGTTTGTGTCGCTATAAAGTGCTAAACGTACCTCTTCTACAGATTCATCTTCTCCATGTAAAGAAAGGAAAATTTGTGGAGTAAATAACTCCTCTCCATTTGTTTCTGTTAGTAATTGAGCTATTGCATTATGTAAATCTATTTGTAATGGTAATATTCTTCCCAAAGAACTGCCTAATCTGGGGATATCCCATAATTCTATTGCAGAAGGATTAACAAATATTCCTGAGGGTAATTCAATGCCATTATGCTCAAATTCTTTTACTAATGCTTTTTCTACCTTCTCCCAAGCTTTTTCTCTTGTTTTTAATGCTTTTTCTGTTAATTCCATCTCTTCAAAATCAAAAAGCTCTTCTTCTAACTCTATAGCGTCTTCCTCAGAGGCTAAAACTACTCCACAAAGAACCCTCATAAGCAAACAATATTGAGGAACATCATCAGAAATTTCTGTTTGAGAGATTACCGATGGCTTTTTATAGTTTTTGGTTAATGGTGATAAATTAGTTGTTGATTGTGAAAAATAGGCTAAATAACCTTGTAAATACTCCATCACAGCAGATTCTTGAAGCCATTCCTCATGGTCAACATGGTAGAGATGAGGATCAAGTAAAATAAAAGGTTTATCATTTAACCCCAAAGCTTTACGAATGATTTTTTCTTCTAATAATTTATTAACTACTTTAGGGATTACGCTTGGTACTTTAGATAGTTTTTCTTCAGGAATTGGTACTAAAAACGAAATAGCAAAAGGTATTAGCTCAAATTCTTCCATTTTTGCTTTTCCCTTGCTTCCCATAACTGGCAACACAGCCGGATAACGATAACCTACATCTTTTAAGATAAAATCTAATGAATCAAAAGCAGTTTCTGATAAATCTTCATTATTCATTATTTCACGAACTAAAGATTCTTTTTTATTTTCTACCATCCATTGCACTAAATCCCAAAGCTCTAAAGGTAAATCATCGCTTTCATCTTCTATAGTTAAAGCTAATTTATAGATTTTTGCTAAATTTTCTTCTGCTAAATTTTGTTTAACTGCTGTAGGCTTTTTATTATTACCAGGAAACTTTACTACTTTATCTACTTTATCTACTTTATTTATAGATTTATCTGATTTGTTAAGTTTGTTAGCACTATCAATAGTTTGTTTTGATTTTATTAATAATTTTTCTTGTTTTTCATAAAGATTGTTAATCCAATTAGATACAGGTAATTTTCCTGGTTGCTTGGAGATTTCCCAGCTATTTGCAAGCGAATTAGGACTTAGTTTTAGAGCTTTTGCTTTCTTAATCAACTCTTCAGACAATTGGCAAAGCTGTTTTACTTCTGTCCAAGTGTAATTTTTTTTATTCTTTGATTCCATAATAAACTCCCTAGGTGATTATTCTGCCTGCCAAGTATCTCAAAAAATTACATGGATTTAAGGCAACGCTAAAAAATAGATCTAAATTTTAGGTATCTCATAGCAGAAAGCTTTATGCAAGGTTAGTTAGCTACTAATTTGAGGTTAAAAATAAGTATAAAAGCTTAGGTTTTGGTGAATTTAAGATAATAGGCTATCTTAACACTATCAAAGCAAAATCACAGCCTGAAAAATTGGGGTTACTTTTGCCCTAAAATATATATAATAGAAAAGCGGAGTACTAACTAATAATTAAAAACTATGTAACAAGTTGAAAAATAAGGGATATTCAGTAACCATTGCTGATATTAATTTCTTGTTTGTAGGAGAAAATTAAATTGGATAAGCTACTTGCTCTTTACAAAAGTTCATTAGGCAAAAAATATATTATGGCTATTACTGGTCTAATGGGCTTTGGTTTTGTGCTAATGCACATGCTTGGTAATTTGCAAATTTACCAAGGCCAAGTTAATGGCGTTTATACATTAGATAAATATGCAGAAACCTTAAGATCTTTTGGCCCAATGCTTTATATTGCTCGTATAGGCTTACTAACTATAGTAATAGTACATATTGTTGCTGCTTGGCAGCTAACAGCAATGAGTCATAGAGGCCGACCTGTAAAATACCATAAATGGGTAGCAACAGGCTCAGATTATGCGTCTCGCACTATGCGTGTCAGTGGGCCAATACTTCTACTTTTTATCATTTACCACCTATTAGATTTTACCTTTGGCACTGTTAATCCAGGTTTTCAAGCTGGACATGTTCATGAAAATGTAGTTCGTAGTTTTTCTAATCCTTTTATTTCCATTTTCTATATTGTTGCAATGCTTTCACTTGGAATACATATATATCACGGCTTATGGAGTTTATTTCAAACTCTAGGAGCAAACAACCCTAAGTATGATGGCTTAATCCGTGCTTTTGCAGCATCAAGTACTGTCTTAGTTGTGGTTGGAAATATTTCTATTCCCGTCTGTGTAATGTTAAAGGTGGTGAACTAATGAAATTAGATGCCAAAATACCTTCTGGCCCAATTGAAAAGAAATGGGATAAACACCGCTTTGATATGAAGTTGGTTAACCCAGCCAATAAACGAAAATATACTGTAATAGTTGTTGGATCTGGGCTTGCTGGTGGTTCTGCTGCCGCTTCAATGGCTGAACTTGGTTATAATGTTAAATGTTTTTGTTACCAAGATAGCCCACGCCGCGCCCATAGTATTGCAGCTCAAGGAGGTATCAATGCAGCTAAAAACTACCAAAATGATGGCGATAGTATTTATCGCTTGTTTTATGACACGGTTAAAGGTGGAGATTTTCGCGCTCGTGAAGCTAATGTTTACCGTCTAGCTCAAATTAGTGTCAATATCATTGATCAATGTGTTGCTCAAGGTGTTCCTTTTGCTCGTGAATATGGCGGACTATTAGCTAATCGCTCTTTTGGTGGTGCGCAAGTTTCCCGTACTTTCTATGCTCGTGGTCAAACAGGACAACAACTTTTACTAGGTGCTTATCAAGCTCTTTCCCGCCAAATTCATTTAGGGAAAGTAAAAATGTTTCCTCGAACAGAAATGCTAGATGTAGTTTTAATAAATGGTCAAGCACGAGGAATTATTACTAGAGATTTAGTTACAGGCAAAATAGAAGCTCATTATGGAGATGCTGTAGTTTTAGGAACTGGTGGTTATGGTAATGTTTTTTACCTTTCTACTAATGCTAAAAACTCTAATACTACAGCTATTTGGCGAGCCTTTAAGCGGGGTGCTGGGTTTGGCAATCCTTGTTATACACAAATTCACCCTACTTGTATTCCTGTAAGTGGAGATTATCAATCAAAACTTACCCTAATGAGCGAATCGCTTCGTAATGATGGTCGTATCTGGGTGCCAAAACAAAAAGGTGATAAACGTCCTGCACAGCAAATTCCAGAAGATGAGCGGGATTATTATTTAGAAAGAAAATATCCTAGCTTTGGTAATCTTGTTCCTCGTGATGTGGCTTCTCGTGCTGCAAAAGATGCTTGTGATGATGGCCGAGGCGTTGGAGATACTGGTTTAGGGGTTTACCTAGATTTTGGTGATGCAATCAAACGCTCAAGTGAAAATGTGATTCGGGAAAAATATGGAAATCTTTTTGATATGTACCAACGAATTACAGATGAAAATCCTTATAAACAACCTATGCGTATTTATCCTGCTGTCCATTATACCATGGGTGGTTTATGGGTAGATTATAACCTAATGAGTACAATTCCAGGGCTATTTGTAATTGGAGAAGCAAACTTCTCTGATCATGGAGCAAATCGACTTGGAGCTAGTGCTTTGATGCAAGGGCTTGCAGATGGTTATTTTGTTATTCCTTATACTATTGGTAACTATTTTGGTACTAACACTTTAGAAAAAGCTGACACATCTCATCCAGCCTTTAAGCAAACTGAAACAGAAGTTTTAGATAGAATTAAAAAGCTACTTTCAATTAAAGGTAAGCGAACTGTAGATTCTATCCATCGTGAACTAGGAAAACTAGTTTGGGATAAATGCGGAATGGCCCGTAATGCTGAAGGGTTAAAAGACGCTCTAGAAAAAGTACCTGCTATCAAAGAAGAATTTTGGAATAATGTTAATGTTGTTGGTAGTGGTGAGGAATTTAACCAATCGTTAGAAAAAGCAGGGCGTGTAGCAGACTTTTTGGAACTTGCAGAGCTAATGTTTATGGACGCTCTAGAACGTGAAGAATCTTGTGGCGGTCATTTCCGTACCGAGTACCAAAGCCCAGAAGGTGAAGCAATGCGTAATGATGAACAGTTTAGCCATGCGGCTGTTTGGGAGTATCAAGGCGACGGCCAAAAACCCCTCCGACATAAAGAAGAACTTTCATTTGAATATGTACATCTTGCACAACGGAGCTATAAATAATGAATCTAGTGCTATATGTTTGGCGACAAAAAAACGCGCAAAGTGCAGGTCAAATGGTGCGTTATGATGCAAAAAATGTTAGTCCAGATATGTCTTTTTTAGAAATGCTGGATGTAGTCAACGAAGAATTAATTGCTAAAGGCGAAGACCCTATAGCTTTTGACCATGATTGTCGGGAAGGTATTTGTGGTTCATGTGGTGTAATGATCAATGGTCAAGCTCATGGGCCAAAGAAAGCTACTACAACTTGTCAACTTCATATGCGTTCATTTAGTGATGGTGCAGAAATTTATATTGAACCTTGGCGAGCAAAAGCTTTTCCAGTAATAAAAGATTTAGTTGTAGATCGTTCATCTTTTGACAGAATTATTCAATCAGGCGGCTATATCTCTGTTTCAACTGGAAATGCTGCTGATGCTAACGCTCTACCTGTACCAAAAAGTAATGCTGATCGTGCTATGGATGCTGCTGCTTGTATTGGTTGCGGTGCTTGTGTAGCGTCTTGTCCTAATGGTTCAGCTATGTTATTTACTTCTGCTAAAATTGCTCACTTAAACTTACTTCCTCAAGGTCAACCAGAACGAAAAGAAAGAGTATTAAATATGGTTGATACCATGGATGCAGAAGGATTTGGTAGTTGCACTAATCATCGTGAATGTGAGGCTGCTTGTCCAAAAGAAATTGACATAGATTTTATTGCTCGAATGAACCGCGATTATTTTTGGGCTAGCTTAACTTACCAAAAACCAAGTGCGCGTGGTGGTGGTGAGTAAATCTAACAAAATAAATATCTTAAAAAATAACCTCCAACAATAGTTGGGGGTTATTTTTTGTTGTCTTAAAATCAAAAATCTATCAGTAAAACTTAAAAACAATCAACAAAACAATTGGAGGTCAATGATGTCAGAAAATAAGCATGTAGCTGGGGAGCGATCTGCTTCACTATTTGCTAAAGCACAACAACATATACCAGGAGGCGTTAATAGCCCTGTTCGTGCCTTTCGTGCTGTAGGAGGTGGGCCGCTCTTTATTGCTAAAGCTTCTGGAGCAGAAATAACTGATGCCGATGGACGAACATATATTGATTATGTTGGATCCTGGGGGCCAATGATCCTTGGGCATGCTCATCCAGAAGTGGTTGCAGCTATTCAAGATGCTGCAACTCGTGGCACTTCCTACGGCGCACCAACAGAACTTGAAGTTGAATTTGCAGAAGAAATTAAACTAGCTGTCCCATCAATAGAAAAAGTTCGCTTGGTTAGTTCTGGCACAGAAGCAACAATGAGTGCTATCCGTCTAGCACGTGGTTTTACTGGTAGAGATAAAATTGTTAAATTTGTTGGTTGCTATCATGGTCATAGCGATGCACTTTTAGCTAAAGCTGGTTCTGGTATTGCAACTTTTGGACTACCTGATTGCCCCGGAGTACCAGCCGAAACCGTTAAACACACTTTGACCTTACCTTTTAATGATGAAACAGCTTTAGAACTTTTATTTCAAGAAATCGGCTCAGAACTTGCAGCCGTTGTTTTAGAGCCTGTTCCAGGAAATATGGGCTGTGTCCTTCCTAAAGTAGAGTTTTTAGAAAAATTACGCAAATTAACCACTAAATCAGGCACCTTGTTAATTTTTGATGAAGTTATTACAGGTTTTCGCCTAGGTCGTGGCGGCGCACAAGGTCTTTATAATATAAAACCAGACCTAACTTGTTTAGGAAAAATCATTGGTGGAGGCTTGCCAGTAGGGGCTTTTGGAGGACGTTCTGACATAATGGACTTTCTTGCTCCTGTTGGATCAGTCTATCAAGCTGGCACTTTGTCAGGTAATCCTTTAGCTGTTACTGCTGGACTTGCTACATTAAGAATCTTAAAAGATGAGTCAATTTATACAAAATTAGCTGAAAAAACGTCTCAACTAGTTACTTCAACTGTGAATGCAGCAAACGAAGCAGGCGTTCCAGTAACAATTAACAAAATAGGTTCAATTTTTACTTGTTTCTTTACTAAACAGGAAGTAACAGATTGGGACTCAGCTAAAACATCAGACACGGCTAAATTTGGGCGGTTTTTCCGTGAAATGCTAAGAGCAGGCATTTATATGGCACCATCACAATTTGAGGTCGGTTTTGTTGGTGCTGCTCATACAGATGAACACTTAGAACGTACAGCCATAGCAGCAAGAAAAGCTTTTAAGGCAATCTCATGAAAATAGTAAGTACTAATGATAAAGGTAAAATAGTAGTCAATTTTATTATTTTGCTTAGCTTAATAGTTTCTAGCCCTCTAATAGTGCCTGCTTGGTCAGGAAAAGGGCATGTAATTATTACTCGAATGGCAGTTAAATTGTTATTGGACGATTCTAGCATTCCAACGGAATTAAAGAATATTCTTAAAGAAGGCTTAAACGGTGAAAATAAAGTAAATGAACTAAAAACTTATGTTATTAGTGATAATAATGAGCGAGTTTTTGATCACGGCCTAGATAGCTTTTCTGTTCGTCCAGATGATTTAACTGCTACTAAATCACCTGTTCCAGCCTTTAATAGCACTGAACCACTAATGCACTACCTGGATAGCGAATTTTTCCAAACAGATGTTACCCGCCAAAAATTTGCTTTAGATGGCTCAAACAAAATAAAGCCTAGTGATCTGCCGCGAGATCCCAAAGATAAACGCTATCAAGAGGCGGGTTTTATTACTTTTCGCACTGAACAAAGTTATAAAAGCCTTGTGTCTAGTTTTAAGGAAAATTATTCTAATGACCAAGTTTTTCTTTGGATTGGCTATTTATCTCATTATTTATCTGATGCTTACCAACCTTATCATTCAACTGTAGATTATCAAGGCTATGAATGTTTATGTAATCAAGCATTAGAAAAAAAACATAATTTCCATCCAGCTTTAGAAGGTCTACTTTTTAGAGATAAAAATATTGTAGGACAAAAAAATCGTGCAAAATATTGGGAATATTTTTCTAATGAAGTTTCTAAACTTAATACTAGTGAAAAAGCACAACTCCTTGATCCATATTTAGTTACACAAGATGCTTTGCTCTCAGGTTATGATTATCTGCCTATGCTTTGTCGTGCGGCTGATAAAGCATTTAAGGAGCAAAAACTTGATGCTAATGTATGGTTTAACTATCAGGACAAAGTAAATAATCAGGAAACTACAGTTTTACAGCTAAAAGCAGAAAGAATGGCACAGGCAACCGTCAAGCTAAAGTTTTTGATCCTACAAGCTTGGCAAGAGGCAAATAAAAAAGTTCCATAAATCGAAGGATTTTCCAAACTTTTTATTTTTGCTATAACTCTTAACTTTGCAGCGACAAGGCAAAATCTGGAGTGCCGCCAAATGGAACTTACGGACACGGAAATTATAGAGCGAACACTCAATGGTGAGCCAGAAGCCTTTAATACGCTGGTTCGGCGGTGGGAGCGTCAAATTTACTCATTAGCGTTTCGGATGCTTGGACGTGATGAAGAGGCTTATGATATTTGCCAAGAAACCTTTTTATCTGCATATCGAAACTTAAGTAAATTTCGGGGTGATTCAAAGTTTTCATCTTGGCTTTATAGAATTGCAATTAATTGTTGTCATAATCGTATACGCTCACGAGGCCATAGTGATATTTCTTTAGACCAACAATTAGAAAATCAAGGATTTGAACCTGTAACAGATACAGAAAATCTAACAGATGGTCTTCAACGTGAACAAATTGCTGAACTAGTAAGACGCGGTTTAGCTGGACTTCCACCAGATATGCGACAAGTAATAGTAATGAAGGAATATCAAGGGCTAAAGTTTCAAGAAATAGCAGAAATTCTTAATATTCCAGTTAGTACAGTAAAAACCAGGCTCTACACAGGGCTAGAACAATTAAAACAGCGTTTAAGCCACTTAAAAAGTATTCTCTAGGATGCGAGGAAATATTATGAACGGCTATAAAAAAGAATGTTCACGTAAAGAAGATTTAATTACTTATCTTTATGGAGAATGCACGCCAAAGGAAGAAAAAGAGTTTAAGCTACATCTACAAGAATGTAGTAGCTGTAAACAAGAAGTTGGTGAACTTGGTATGCTGCGGCAAAATCTACAAGCCTGGAACATGCAAGAAACTCCTAGAGTCGTCTTAGATTTAGCTAATGAACGTCCTCGCGCTCGCTCATTAAAAGAAATTTTACAAGAACTTTCTAGCGTGCTACCTGCATGGTTTAAGTTTGGAACTGGTTTTGCGACGGCTTGCGCTGGTATTTTACTAATGCTAGCTGTTTTTAATACCCAAATTCGCTATGACCAAAATGGTTTTAGTTTCCAAGTTGCTTTATTTAGTAGCCAAACTACAACACAAAGCACTAATACTTCAACAAATGATGAAGTCACCCGCGCTTTAGTAGCAAAAGTTTTAAGTGAAAAAGAAGCAGAACTTAACCAAGCCCTAGAAGCAAAACGCTCACAAATAGAAACAGAACTCAAAAAACAAATAGACACCTTGTCAGGCGAGCTTTCAGAAAAAAGTAATTCTCAACTTTCAAAAGCTTCTTTAGAGCTAAAACGCCAACATCGTGCCGAACTTGAAAAAGCCTTAAATCAATTGCAACGCCAACGTAACCAAGATATTAATACTTTTGAAGATGATCCATTTAATCTTTGGGGTGGAGTTAATGAAAAAGTTTTACAAAAGGCTGTTGAAAACGGCTATGGATCCTATCCATCTGGAAATTAATAATATTTAGAGACAATATCAAAAAATAAAAATAGCCAAGAATTATAGAATCTCTTGGCTATTTTTATTTTGAGCTAATTAATTTGTGGTAACGATTAAGCAGCAAATTAGCTTGTGGCTCTTTGAGATCGCTTGCTAAACGAGTTAATTTTTTGACCTTACTAATATGATCTTTTCCTAATTGAACAATATCTAAAGCTTTTTCTAAGGCTAATTCATAAGCTGTAGAGTTATCAGCAAAATCTTGAATTAGTCCACAGTCCAAAGCTTGTAAAGCATTGATCCGATCAGCCGTTGCAAATAACTCTGTTGCTTTTTGCATTCCAATTAATTTGGGTAAACGGTAAGTTCCTCCAAAACCTGTAATAATCCCAATATTAGCCCCAGGATGAGCAAATATTGCTTGTTTAGAAGCATAGCGCAAATCACAAGACAAGGCTAAATCTAAACCTCCTCCCATACAATAACCATCTATTGCAGCAATTACTAGTTGAGGAGCGTTACAAATTGTACGAAAAAGGTTTCCACCTAAAAGGGAAAAATCTACTGCTATGTGAGGTGTTAAAGCCAGTAATTCCTTAATGTTAGCTCCTGCGGCAAAGGCTTCTCCTAAACCGCGTAACACGATTAGAGTTGCAATATTATTTTGACTAAGTTGCTTAAATGTTTTTGTAAGTTCTTTTAGAGTTTCAATACTTAATGTATTACGAAGTGCAGCACGATTAAGCGTTACTACAAAGATTCTCTCATCATTGGTAGGTTGTGAAACTAGTAGGTTAGGTTCAATAGGTGTCATTATTCACGGGGTTTCACATTTTCACGTAAGAATTTTACTGCATCATCTGTTGATGCACCAGGTGTAAATATTTCTGATACACCTAATTCTTTAAGCTTAGCAATGTCTTCATCAGGGATAATTCCGCCACCAAAAATTAAAATATCGTCTAAGCCTTTTTCATGAGCTAGTTCAACGATTTTAGGGAATAATGTCATATGTGCGCCAGAAAGAATTGAAATGCCAATAGCATCAACGTCTTCTTGAAGTGCTGCTGTAACAATTTGCTCTGGAGTTTGGCGAAGACCTGTATAAATTACTTCCATTCCTGCATCTCTAAGAGCGCGAGCTACAACCTTAGCACCACGATCATGACCATCTAGGCCAGGTTTAGCAATTAATACACGAATTTTATAATCTGACATTTTTGTTTACCTAGTTAATTTTGCTTAATTGCTCGGCTAATATCCATAGCCATAGTTATTTGATCTGTTATTTCTTCAGCCTGGAAAGAAAAGCAAAGCAAAGGAGATTGCATAATTTCTCTTACAGCAGCTTCTCCTATTAAATTCTTAAATTCTGCATGCACTGCATGCCCATTTTCAAAAAAGATAACCCCTTCATCATTAGGGCGGGAACTGGTGGTTAGCTTGCCGCTTAAAGCATGAAATACAACCATTTCAATAAATTGCGGTAAACTAAGTTGCAACAAAGGGTTAGAATTAGGTAGTTGTGTTCCTGAAGATGCTTGTTTATGACGTAGCAAAACATGGTTTACTCTAAGAAGAAGTTCCTGAACCGCAAAAGGCTTGCCTAAATAGTCGTCGGCTCCTACTTTGATACCTGCTAAACGTTCTATATCCTCACGTTTGCCACTAAGAAAGATAAAAGGAATTTCTTTTAATTCAGGATCAAGGCGGACTAATTGACAAAATTCTAAACCACCTATCCCAGGCATCATGACATCGCAAACAATTAAATCAAAATAGCTGTTTTCTTTTAGTAACTTCATTGCAGCAATAGCACCATTTACTTCTGTTACTTCATGTCCGCCTGCTTCTAAAGAAAGTTGTGCTGCTAACCTCACCTCATCTTCATCATCTACTACTAAAATTCTTGACATTAATTATTGCTCCAAGCTAATGATAATATTAACTTTATGTTTCTAGCATACAAAGCCAGTTTGTATGAATTATAAAAATTTCTTAACTAGTTCAAGCCCTTGATGATAGTGTAGGCTAGGATAAAGTGTCAATAAACAAATTCTTCTATTATTAGAAATAAGAATCTCTAAGCTATTAAAATTCAAGAACTTGTAATCACTAAAAAGATAAAATATAACCACAACCTACATATTTCTTCTATACTGCCCACCAACTTCAAATAATGCTTTAGTGATTTGTCCAAGAGAACAATATTTAACGGTTTCCATTAGAGTATTAAATATATTGCCATTTCTAATAGCTGTTTCCTGTAACTCTTTAAGCATTTGCTGGCCTTTTTCACCGCTAGCTTTCCAAAGATTTTCAACTGTACTTATTTGAAATTCCTTTTCTTCTTTAGTACTGCGAATTACTTCTTCAGGAATAATAGTTGGCGAACCTTTACTAGATAAAAAGGTATTTACACCAATTATTGGATATTCTCCAGTGTGTTTTAGTGTTTCATAATAGAGACTTTCTTCCTGTATCTTACTTCGCTGATACATAGTTTCCATTGAACCTAACACGCCGCCACGCTCACTAATTCTATCAAATTCACTTAATACAGCCTCCTCAACTAAATCCGTTAACTCTTCAATAATAAATGAACCTTGCAAAGGGTTCTCATTTTTAGCTAACCCTAGTTCACGATTAATAATCAACTGTATTGCCATAGCACGTCTAACGCTTTCCTCTGTTGGTGTAGTAATAGCTTCATCATAAGCATTTGTATGAAGGCTATTACAATTATCATAAATTGCATAAAGTGCCTGTAAAGTTGTTCGGATGTCGTTAAAATCAATTTCTTGAGCATGTAATGAGCGGCCCGAAGTTTGAATATGATATTTTAACATTTGTGAACGTTCATTAGCATTATACTTATGTTTCATTGCTTTAGCCCAAATACGGCGAGAAACTCTACCAATAACGCTATATTCGGGATCTATACCATTGCTAAAAAAGAATGATAAATTTGGTGCAAAACTGTCGATATCCATTCCTCTGCTTAGGTAATATTCTATAAAAGTAAAACCATTTGCTAAGGTAAAAGCAAGTTGTGATATAGGGTTAGCTCCTGCTTCAGCAATATGATAACCGCTTATTGAAACTGAATAAAAATTACGCACATTGTGATCAATAAAATATTGTTGCACGTCCCCCATTAATTTAAGGGAAAATTCTGTGCTAAAAATACAAGTATTTTGTGCTTGATCTTCTTTTAATATATCAGCCTGAACAGTTCCACGAACCTGAGATAAAGTCTTAGCCTTGATTTTTTCATAAACTTCTTTTGGTAAAACCATATCACCGCTAACACCAAGTAACATTAAGCCTAAACCATCATTTCCATCAGGCAATGAGCCATTGTATTTTGGACGAACTACACCTTTTGCTTTGTATATCTCATCTATTTTTTGCTCTACTTCTTTTTCAAGATTATTTGCTTTGATATATAACTCACATTGCTGATCAATAGCTGCATTCATAAAAAATGCTGTAATAATTGCAGCCGGGCCATTGATTGTCATACTGACAGAGGTTTTAGGATCAGCTAAATTAAAGCCACTATATAGCTTTTTAGCATCATCCAAACAGCACACACTTACACCAGAATTTCCAACTTTGCCATAAATATCTGGACGATAATCAGGGTCATTTCCATAAAGTGTTACACTGTCAAACGCCGTGCTTAAACGCGCGGCAGGCAAACCCTTACTTACATAATGGAAACGTTTGTTGGTACGCTCTGGCCCTCCTTCACCGGCAAACATACGGGTTGGATCTTCACCTTCTCGCTTAAATGGATAAATTCCAGCCGTATAAGGAAACTCTCCTGGGAAATTTTCCTGTAAACTCCATTTTAATATATCACCCCAAGATCTAAATTTAGGTACTGCTACTTTAGGAATTTGTGTATGTGATAATGATGTATGGTGAGTTTTTATTTTTATTTCTTTATCTCTTACCTTAAAAATATAGTATTCATCTTGATAAAGCCTTTTACGCTGCTGCCAAGTATCAAGTAGTTTTTTATTATGACCATCAAGGTCTAATTCAATTTGGGCATACTGTTCTTCTAAAGCTTTTACTAACAACTCTTTATCTGCTACTTTGTTTTCCTTAATAACAGAAATAGTATTTTTTATACTATATAACTTTTCTGCAATTTCAGATTGTAGCAATGCTTTTTTATCATAATTTCGGTTATTTTCTGTAATTTCGCTTAAATAGCGTGTTCGGCTTGGAGGAATTATAAAGATTTTTTCACTTGTTCCAGTTGTTATAGTAGATTTTAACCTTAAATCAGCACTGGTTTTTTCAACTAACTTGTCCATAACAGCTTTATATAAAGTATTCATCCCAGGATCATTAAACTGTGCTGCAATCGTTCCATAAACAGGTATTTTCTCGTCTGATATGTCCCAAAGGTTATGATTGCGTTTATACTGCTTTTTTACATCTCGAAGAGCATCTAATGCACCTCGTTTATCAAATTTATTTAATGCAATAATGTCGGCAAACTCAATCATATCAATCTTTTCCAACTGAGTCGCTGCTCCATATTCTGGAGTCATCACATATAAACATACATCGCTATGCTCAGTAATTTCTGTATCGCTTTGTCCTATCCCAGCGGTTTCTAAAATTACTAAGTCATAACTAGCAGCCTTCAATATATCAACAGCATCTTTTACATGTTTTGAAAGTGCTAAATTGCTTTGACGTGTTGCCATACTACGCATAAATACTCGACTATTTGAAATAGAATTCATTCGTATACGATCACCAAGCAACGCTCCTCCTGTCCTGCGTTTAGATGGATCAACTGAAATAATAGCAATTTGCTTATTTGGAAAATCAATTAAAAACCGTCTAACTAGTTCGTCTACTAGTGATGATTTACCTGAGCCTCCAGGCCCAGTTATACCTAAGACAGGAACCTTTGCTGCTACTGCTATTTCACGCACTTGTTTAAGTTCAGTTATGCTTTCTTCATATCGGTTTTCCGCCGCAGAAATAAGCTTAGCAATGGATTTATGACTTTTATCTTTTATATGAGTTACTTCGCCATTTAAGCTGGCTACAGTTGCAAAGTCTGACTTTCTTAGTAAATCATTTATCATGCCTTGCAAACCTAAAGCCCGACCATCATCAGGGCTATAAATTCGAGCAATCCCATATTTATGTAATTCTTCTATTTCATTGGGTAGAATTACGCCTCCACCACCACCAAAAATTTTTATATGACCGCATCCACGCTCTTTCAGCAGATCGTACATATACTTAAAATATTCAACATGCCCGCCTTGATAGCTAGTTATAGCTATAGCATTAGCGTCTTCTTGAATAGCACAATTTACTACGTCTTGTACGCTGCGATCATGTCCTAGATGAATTACCTCTGCTCCGCTGCTTTGCATAATGCGCCGCATAATATTTATTGCTGCATCATGCCCATCAAAAAGGGCGGCGGCTGTAACTATTCGTATTTTATTTTGTGATTGATAAGGTAGTGTTTCCATAGCTTTAATTTAAGTAAGTTATAAAAGTAATTTGGTATGTGTAAATAGAAAAATAAAAACACAAAGCCTCAAAGAATGCAAATCTAATTCGGGCCAAGTTCTTTGTTCACAAGAATATTATAATTTTTGCTACTTTGATAAAACTTAAATTACTGGAGATTTTTTTAACTTTTACCACTAAGTATTTAATTATTATAGAGAAGTTGATTTCTTTTGATTGCTTGGTGTAGCATCTTTTTCGCTACTATCTCTGCGGTGTAGGTTAAAAATAATTTTTATGATTACCAAAGATGCTCTTTTATATTTATCTAAACAAGAAAGCCTAAAAAATGTCTTAACTAATATTAGTTTATTTAAAAAAATTACAGATCGCTTTGTTGCTGGTGAAACTATTGAAGAAGCTGCTGTAGCTGTAAAAGAACTTAATAAACTTAATATTAGTGTTACTTTTGACCATTTAGGAGAAGCTATCAAAAGTGAAGCAGAAGCAGAAGCAGAAGTTGTTGAATATGGAAAAATCTTAAGTAAAATTGATAAAGACGGACTAAACTCTAATGTTTCCCTTAAACCTACTCAATTAGGGTTAGCAATAGATCCTGAGCTAGGGCTACGTAATATCAAACGAGTGGTAGAAAAAGCTAGAGCTTATAATAATTTTGTCCGCATAGATATGGAAGATACACCCTACACGACAGCTACTATTGATATGTTTAAAAAGCTGCGACAAGAATATGACAATGTAGGCATAGTTATCCAAGCTTATCTTTATCGTAGTAAGGAAGATATTCAAGATTTACTAAAATGCAATGCTAGAATTAGATTATGTAAAGGTGCTTATGATGAGCCAGCTACAGTAGCGTTTCCTAAAAAGATAGACACAGACAAAAATTATCATGAAAAATTTCTTCTTAGGATAAACAAGTGGAAATAAAAGATATTTTAGAACTGTTGGGACAAACTATAGACACCATAGAGTCTTCAAGGGAAAGTGTAAATAATCGTTGTAAAAGAGAATTTTACCGGGGTGTTGTTCGTGTAGTTAATGCAATGAAACTCTTAACAGGAAGCAAATATTTGACTAGGTTTGAGCGTACACCATCCGAAGTTGTAATGAGTGATCGACAATTTAACTTAAAACGATTTTGGCAAGACTATCAAGACTCTCATTATACTCCTATTTTATTTATTCCTCCTCTAATGGTTACACCTCAAATCTATGATCTACGTCCAAGACATAGTTTTGTTAGACACCTGATGAATTATGATTTTGATGTTTTTATGCTGGATTTTGGCGCACCTACTAAACGCGATAAAACTATTTGCCTAGATGATTATGTACGCAATATTGGACAAGCTATTAATCGGATCTGTGAATTAACTGCCTCACCTAACGTTAGTCTAATTGGTTATAGTATGGGAGGAATATTTAGCAATATTTTTGCTGCTTTAGATGAAGGCGATCAAGTTAAAAATATTGTTGCACTTGGATCCCCTTGTGACATTAGCCGCTGGCCTACTTATGGAGAACTAGCAAAAACTATTAACCAGCCGATCAATTGGATTGCAGATACTTTGGAAGGTGTTCCAGCCTATGTATCAAGGGGTATGTTTGAAATGATGAAGCCTCTTAATACCATCACACTACCTGCAAATTTAATGTTTAACCTTTGGGATGAAGAATATATTGAAGGTTATGAAGCTATGGAAAAATGGTTTGATGACTTTGTTACTTACCCTAGAGACGCATTTAAGCAGTTTTTTAATGAAATAATTACACAAAATAAACTCTTTACAGGTAAGTTAATTATAAGAGATAAAAAGGTTGATCTAGGTAAAATTAAAGCTGCTTATTTAGTGTTAGCTGGAAAACAAGATTTTCTAGGGCATCCTGAATCGGTACGTCCAATAATTGATGTAATTAGCAGCAAAGACAAAACCTACTATGAAGTATCTGGCGGTCATTTAGGTATGTTAGCTGGTAAAGGCTCTAGTGATACTTGGGAATTTATTGCTCAATGGTTAATGGCTAGATCAAAACGAAAATCCAAATTAAAAGCTTATTCTAAACTCAGTGGAAGCAATGGAAAAACTGATCTCAATAATATAACCCAAAAAGTCCCTGTTAAGAAAAAGAAGTTAAATAGTGCAAAATCAATAAGTTAAACTTATTTTAAACTATTGTCTCCAACTTTTAAGGCAACTAGTTGTTGACAGAAAAGAAAATGCGAGTAGAATCGCAATTTCCTCTTTGAAAAGCCATTAAATTTATCAATTGATGAAACAAAAATAGTGGCAGAAAATCAGGAAAAAGGGGTTGCAAAGAAAAAGCAGTGAGAGTAATCTAACAAACGCTGCAAGTAAAAAGGTAGTAACCTCAAAAGCTATTTGCAAGAGAAAATCCTAACAACCAAAACTAACTTAAAACTTAGTGAGAACTAAGCTTAAAGATATTTTTGCTTTAATTGTTTAAGATGGTTTTAGAAGCTAGGAAGTCAATGAAAAGTTTTCGGAAGAAGTTAAAAAAGCCGGAAAAAAGTTGACGAAAAGAAATAAAAAAGTATAATCAAAACTTTCCGGCGGTAGAAAAAATTAAATCTGAATACGGAATTAATTATTCTAAAGCACAAGTTCTTTATAAAAAATATTTAAGTATAAATATTAAATATTGATGTTTGAAAACTGAATAGGTAAGGAAGTAATCACACGTCATTTTTTTGAGAAGTAAACAATAGCCAAGATATGCAAACTGTTTAGTCTTGAGATAAGACTAATAAAAGCAAAAAGATTTTTTTGACTGAGAGTTTGATCCTGGCTCAGAATCAACGCTGGCGGCGTGCCTAACACATGCAAGTCGAACGCGAAAGGGAGCAATCCTGAGTAGAGTGGCGTCCGGGTGAGTAACACGTGAATAATCTACCTGCGGGTGGGGAATAACTTTCCGAAAGGAAGGCTAATACCGCATAAAATCTAGTTGGGGTAGCCTAGTTAGATCAAAGAGGGGGGATCGTAAGACCTCTCGCCTGTAGAGGAGTTCCGCGGCTGATTAGCTAGTTGGCGGGGTAAAGCCCACCAAGGCGACGATCAGTAGCCGGCCTGAGAGGGCGGTCGGCCACACTGGCACTGAAATACGGGCCAGACTCCTACGGGAGGCAGCAGTGGGGAATTTTGGGCAATGGCCGAAAGGCTGACCCAGCAACGCCGCGTGAAGGATGAAATTTTCGGAATGTAAACTTCGTAAATTAGGAAAGAATAAGTTTGTACTAATACTGCAAGCGATGACGGTGCTAATGTAAGCCCGGCTAACTCCGTGCCAGCAGCCGCGGTAATACGGGGGGGGCAAGCGTTGTTCGGAATTATTGGGCGTAAAGGGCGCGTAGGCGGTCAGACTAAGTCGAATGTAAAATACCAAGGCTTAACCTAGGCAGGTCGTTCGATACTAGTCGACTAGAGTGTGGAAGGGGTTGCCGGAATTCCTGGTGTAGCGGTGAAATGCGTAGATATCAGGAGGAACACCGGAGGCGAAGGCGGGCAACTGGGCC